>JBFKSL010000021.1:0-17682 GCA_041626995.1 Ketobacter sp.
AGGATCAGGGGCTGGCTTTTGATGTGGCCGTGCATTTAGGCACCTTAATGGCGGTTATTACGTATTTTAACCATGATATACGCCGTATCCTGGTGGGTATGGTGGATTCCATACAAGCTAAACAAATCAATCAGGATATGCGTCTGGGTTTGGCTGTAGTGGTGGGTACCATCCCTGCTGTGATTTTTGGCGGTTTGTTTGCAGATTTTATTTCTGAAAACTTGCGTACCAGTTTTGTGATTGCCTGTTCCACTGTTATTTTTGGTCTGTTGTTGTGGATGGGCGATGCTACAGGCAAACAAAAATTTGGTGAAGAAAAAATCACACTCAGTGTGGGCTTGATGATTGGAGTGGCTCAGGCCTTGGCCCTGATTCCTGGTACTTCGCGCAGCGGAATCACCATGACAGCAGCACTCTTTATGGGCTTCAACCGTGTGGCGGCTGCGCGCTTCTCCATGCTGCTATCCATTCCCATCATTGTGGCTGCGGGGCTGTTGGAAACCCTTAAACTGGCGGAAAGTGGAATGGAAGTACCTTGGAACCTGATGGTGTTGGGCATTTTAGCTTCTGCGATAAGTGCATTTTTGTGTATTCACTTGTTTTTAAACCTGGTTTCTCGCATTGGCATGATGCCATTTGTTATTTACCGGTTATTGCTGGGTGGGTTTTTATTCCTTTTTATTGGTTTGAACTAAGTTAACCCATGCGGGCCAGGGCTATAATTAATAGTCCTACGTGTTGTTCTTAGCTGGTTATGCAAATAAATAGCGGTGTGACCACAATTTTAACCAATACTTCGTTGCCCAGCCGTGACAGCAATCGCCTGGATGAGCAACCGGCAGAGCGTGCCCGTCGCCAAAATCAGGAGCGACAACCGGCCCAGAGTCAGAACAGCACGCTAGAGATCAGTGATGCAGCACGCCAGGCTGCATCGCAGCAGCAAGTGGCACCTCCTACCCGTAGCGAAAGCTACCAAAACACGTATCAGTATTACCCTTCCGACAGAAACGATAATTTAACCACCTCACAGCAGCGAGCATTACAGGCCTACGGTTCCAATCAACAACTGGGACGTGAAGCGGAAGCCAGCGGCGAATTTTTAGGTGGTGTTGATATTTTTGTATAAGACCGAGGCAAAATCTTGAGCCAGAAATGGATTGTGGTGGATCACCCAGAGCTGCGTGAGCGCCTGAAAACATTAAAAATTCCAGAATCGGTTTTCTATGGCCACTGGTCTTCTGAGGGTAATGAGAACGAAGAAGAGCTTAAAGCCGTACTGGAATGGCGCGATGCTAAGATTCAGTTACGCCCGCTGGACAAAGCGCTAGGTAACCCCATTACGGTTGAGTTTACTGAAGGAAAAACCGGTTTTCGATTTGTACGTGCGCAACATGAGATGATCGTCAAGGCTGTGGCTGGGCGCAGTAAAGATCGATTAACGGTATTGGATGCCACCGCTGGGCTGGGGCGTGACAGTTTTATTCTGGCTGCCGCAGGGTTTCAAGTTATTTCCTGTGAGCGCAATCCTGTGATTGCCTGCTTGCTCAAAGATGGCTTGGATCGTGCCACCATGTCCCTAGAAGGTGCCGATGTGGTGAACCGTATCCATTTGTTGCAGCAGGATGCGGGCCAGTATTTAGATGAACTGGAAGAGCAAGATAAACCCGATGTGATCTGTGTTGATCCCATGTTTCCCGAACGAAGTAAGTCCGCATTGGTGAAAAAAGAAATGCGTATTTTTCGTGACATCGTAGGGGATGATATGGATGCCGAAACGTTACTACAAAAAGCTCGGCAGGTCGCTAGGAAACGGGTGGTGGTAAAGCGCCCGCGTAAGGCAGAAAGTATTGGGCAGCTCAAACCCAGCTATCAACTTCTGGGTAAGAGCAGCCGTTTCGATATTTATCAAGTGTGATCAGGCTTCCTCTGCCTCTTTGAATTCATTCTCCAGGTCTAATTGGGCAATTTGTTGAATGCTTTGCCGCGTATCTGCCGCCAGCAATGAATGGGCATCTTCGTAGGAGCGAATCAGCGCATCACCAAATTCCAGGTTGCCCTCGCTATTGCGATTGAGCACACCATTCTTAATCAGTGCCTGAATAAAATTGCGGAATAGGGCTTTGTCGGAAAACTCAGGCCCACTAAACTCGTGTAGAAGTGACATGCGCTGCGCCAGCATGGTACAGGCGTTTTCCAGCGCTGCTCGGCCAATTTTTCCAGAGCCTGCTTTCACCAAAATTTCCACCGTAATAAAAAAACGTTCCAGCGATTGTTTCGTGGTGTTGGCTAAAATGGAAAGGTGCATATATTCAGTGGCGCGAGTATCCGGCGCCCAAACTTCGGTGTCATTGGCCACCAGGTAACCGTAGTCCACCAAAATTTCCACGCACTGTTCCACCACTTTGGGAATCTCGTCATCTTTCCAGTGAATAAACAATTCGGACTGCACAAATTGATAGAGCTGACCGATTTGCTTGGTTAGGGTGGAGCGCTTCAGGCGCCTATTATTGAGCACCAAGCAAGCTACCAGTGAAAGCAGAGAGTAAACATGGATGATGTTATTGCGGTAATACGTCATCAGCAGTGCTTTATCGTCCATTAAGCGAATAACATCGCCGAACGGGTGTTTATGTCGAACCAGCACATCCATTTTTTCGCAATAGGCGATGACCTCTGCACCACTGACTTCCGGTACCAACATAAAATCGGAATAGGGGAACTTGCGGGCAAAGGTGAGATAGAAGTCCAAATGTTCTGCCAGAGTGCGTTCGTCCATGGCCAGTTTGGGGGTGGACAATAACACCAGGCTCAGCAAGTTAATTGGGTTAATCACCACAGCATCGTTGATGTGGGTAATGATATTTTTACCCAATTCGTCCACGCTGTTGGATACCCAGGCTGGTGGCTCGTTATCATCGTATTCAATGTTGCGCCAGTTGGGCTCAATGGCACTGAGCTGATCATTCAGGTGAATAGGTTCGCCAAAGTTCACGTACACCTTGCCAAAAGTGCCTTTAATGCGTTTCAGTGTGCGGAAAATATCAAAGGGGGATTCTTTTTTCTTTTCCTTGCCGTGCAGCTCGCCTAAATAGGTGCCACCTTCCAGTACTTTTTCGTAACTTACGTGCACAGGCACAAATACAAAATTACGGCGCCTAGTGCGTAAGAAGCTGCGTACAGTCATGGATAACATGCCTGGGCGAGGGGCAAGTAAGCGACCAGTTCGGCTACGACCACCTTCAATAAAGTATTCAACCGAAAAACCGCGGTCGAATACCATGTTCAGGTATTCATTAAAGATAGCGGTGTATAGGCGGTTGCCCTTAAAACTGCGTCGCAGGAAGAAGGCGCCACCGCGACGTAGAATCGGGCCTACTATGGGCATATTCAAATTCACTCCCGCTGCGATGTGCGGAGGCACCATACTGTGGCGGAACAGTAAGTAAGACATGAGAAGATAATCAATATGACTGCGGTGGCAGGGCACGTAGATGACTTCATTATCAGTGGCTACTTTCTTCAGTCGATCAATGCCCGTTACAGAAACGCCGTTATACAGTTTGTTCCACAACCAAGTGAGCACCAGATAATAAATACGAATCACAGAGTGAGAATAGTCAGCCGCAATCTCCCGAGCGTAACTGCGCGCCATGGCAGCGGCTTTTTTGGGGTTGCTTTTGGGGCGTTCAGATTCTGCTTTTATGGCCTCAACAACATTGGGCATTCTTAGCAGCGCGTTTACCAATGTGCTGCGGTGAGAAAGGTCTGGCCCAACCACGGCCTCCCGCACTCGGCGGAAGTAAGTTCGAAACAAACGGCTGATTTTGCGAATGGTTATCTCTGTTGGCAGGTTCTCATCCATTATTTGGCGAGCTGACACCGGCTCACCAAATTGCACCACGGTTTGACGACCTTGGATCAGGATCATCAAAAATTTACGGAATAAACCTGGTACGCGCCAGTTATCAGAAAACAGTATTTTAAATATAGAATGCTCTCGCGAAGGCGCTCGCCCCCAAAAGATGGAAACAGGCACCAGTTGAATGTCCAGCTCTGGGTTTTTCTCCAGTTCATCAACAATGGCCACCAGCTTTTTCGAAGGGGTTTGCATTAAGCTTTTACGTTGCCAGATCCAGCCTTGGCCAGTGAGGAAGAAGGCGGCCCGTTTATGTTGGTAGCCACCAAAGATCAAGCCTTCGGATGGGGCAGGAAAAGGGAGGTTACGACATTCCGAATCCAACACCAAATAATCAGAAATCGACTCATTTTTGAACACATAACAGATGGGCTTGTCTGGATCGATATTCAGGGACTCAATGCTTTCGGGTTGCACCTGAGTGCGTACTAACCATGATAAAACATGCCGAAATAACCAGATAAACAGCAAATCCAATCCTAACCAACGTGTCATGGTAAACCTTCGCTTTGTAAATAATGGCTGAAGTCTAATGCTTGTTGCATTGATAGGCAAAAAAGCCTGAAACCGGACTGTAACAAAGCATGACCACTTTCTACCGGGCATTTCTAAGCCGTTGAAAATTAGCCAACTCACCCTAAAATGGGCGGCCATCTGTTGCGTAGAAGTTTCAGCGAACTTTTACAGAGAAACTCAGTCAAACTGCTGGCTTTACAGCCGTCTGAACAGGTTGCATAACACCCAGTCCAGGCATGTCAGTTTAATAGACCAAATTTAACATCAAAAATAACACGTTAGAGTTGTCAGGGACCAATATGATCAAGATTGATAATCTAACCAAACACTTCGGCCAGTTTACGGCGGTAAATGGCCTGTCGTTCACGGTGGCACCGGGTGAGGTGCTGGGGTTTCTAGGGCCCAATGGGGCGGGTAAATCCACCACCATGAAAATGATTACCGGGTTCTTAGCCCCCAGCTTGGGTAAGGTAACCGTTTTTGGTGAAGACGCCATTGAACAGCCCCTAAAAACAAAACGCCTGATCGGCTACTTGCCGGAAGGCGCCCCCAGTTATGGCGATATGACCCCAAAACAGTTTTTACGCTTTATTGGTCAAGTGCGGGGCTTTTCTGGAGCTGAATTAAATAGCCGTGTGGCGCAGGTGATCGATAGTCTGCATTTGGAAAACGTGTTGGATCAGCCCATCGAAACCTTATCCAAGGGTTTTAAACGTCGTGTGGGGCTGGCTCAGGCCATCATACATGATCCCAAAGTATTGATTCTTGATGAGCCCACCGATGGGCTTGATCCCAATCAAAAGCAGGAAGTGCGTAATCTAATTGCCAACCTGTCTAAAGATAAAATTGTGATCGTCTCCACCCATATATTGGAAGAAGTCAGTGCGGTATGCACTCGCGCCATCATCATTGCTGGCGGTCGAATTTTAGCGGACGGTACTCCAACCGAATTGGAAGCAAGAAGTCGTTACCACGGCGCTGTGCGTCTGCTTTTGGAAAACGCCAGTGGTGCCGAACAGAAAATTGCTGCGTTGCCTCAGGTGGCTAAAGTGGAACAGGAAAGTGGTTATCTGGTTGCCATTCCCAGCGGTGAAGAAAATCTTTATCAACCCATTCACCAGCTGATCACGGATCAAGGCTGGCAGATAAAAGAAATGAATATCGAGCGCGGTCGTCTGGATGAAGTGTTCCGTTCTATCACTCAGGAGGTGGCCTGATGGGATCGTTAGCTGTGATTTTTAAGCGGGAACTGGCCAGTTATTTTGCCACTCCCTTGGCGTATGTGTTTATCGTGATCTTTTTAATGTTGGCGGGGTCTTTTGCCTTCTTCTTTGGCGGTTTTTTCCAAAATGGTCAAGCAGATCTGCGTAGCTTTTTTAACTTCCACCCCTGGTTGTATTTGTTTTTGGTTCCCGCTCTCTCCATGGGGTTGTGGGCGGAAGAGCGCAAAAGCGGCACCCTGGAACTGTTGATGACCTTACCCATTAGCTTGCGTGATATGGTGTTGGGGAAATTTTTGGCGGCATGGGTGTTTACTGGCATTGCATTGGCATTAACTTGCCCCATCTGGATTACTGTGAATTACCTTGGCGATCCAGATAACGGTGTAATCGTTGCTAGCTATATTGGTAGTTGGTTTATGGCCGGTGGTTTATTGGCTGTAGGCTCGTGCATTTCCGCTTGCACTAAAAACCAAGTCATCGCCTTTATCATCACCGTGGTAGTGAGCTTTCTGATGATGATGAGCGGTTTGGATATTGTTTTAGGCTGGATGCCAAACTGGTTTGCCGATTGGGCCATCGATTCTATCGCAGCATTGAGCTTCTTATCCCACTTTCAATCCATCTCCAAAGGGGTCTTGGATTTACGGGATGTGTTTTATTTTCTGATTTTAATTGTTGGTTGGTTAATGGCCACGGCAATTGTTATCGATATGAAAAAAGCCAACTAATAAGGAGTAGTCAGCATGCGAGTAACCAAATGGTTTTCTGGTACTGGTCTGGTGCTTTTGGCGTTGGCAGTACTGTTTTCAACTTTATTCAGCGATTGGGCCTTAAAAGGCGCTAGAATCGATTTAACAGAAGGTAGCCTTTACACCTTATCCGACGGTTCCAAAAATATTATTGGTGAATTGGAGCAGCCGCTGGACTTGTATTTCTTTTTCTCACAAAGCAGTACACAAGATGCTTTAGGATGGCGTAGTTATGCCAAGCAAGTGCGTGAATTGCTGGAAGAATACGAATTGCAATCCGATGGAAAAATTCGTTTAACCGTTATTGATCCTGAGCCTTTTTCCGAAGACGAAGATCGCGCGTCTGCATTCGGTTTGCAAGCGGTTCCTGTGGGTAAAGGTGATCCCATTTATTTTGGCTTGGTAGCTCAATACGGTGAGTTGAAAGAAGGCGCCAAACCAGAAGAAAACGAACGCGCTACGTTGGAAATTCCGTTTTTTCAACCAGAGCGTCAGGCGTTTTTAGAATACGACATTGCCAAAATGATTTATCAGGTCAGCCAGCCTCGCAAACCGACTATTGGTTTGATCAGTGGTCTGGAGTTAGAAGGTGGCTTCGATATGATGAGTCGCCAACCCACTCCCGCCTGGTTTAGCGTCACGCAAATTAAGCAACTGTTTGATGTGCAAAACATAGGCAATGCCGAGGAAGATATCAGCAACAACGATTATGATTTGTTGGTAGTGATTCATCCGGTGGGGTTGAGCCAGCAAACCTTGTTTGCAATTGATCAGTTTGTGTTGAAAGGTGGTCGTGCGCTGTTTTTTGTTGATCCTTTTGCAGAGCTGGATCGTATGAACGCCAGTAAAGCGTCGGACGATTTAAACAAGCTGTTCAATGCCTGGGGCGTTTCTTATAAAACCGACCAGTTTGTCGGCGATGCTCAATTAGCCTTGCAAGTGGGTGGTCAGGGCGTTCGTCCTGTACGTCACTTGGGTATTTTGCAGCTTACGGATCAAAACCTGGTGGCTGATAATCAAATCACCAGTCAGCTGGAAACCCTGCATTTTTCCAGCGCAGGTTTTTTGACTCATATGAATGACGCGACAACAGAATTTGAACCTCTGTTTCTAAGTTCTGAATATGCCATGCCTATGGCAGCAAGCAAGCTGACCGCGTTAACCGATCCAACAACATTAGCGGTTGGGTTCAATCCTAGCGGTGAGAAATATGTATTGGCTGCGCGTGTGACCGGTTCTGTTAGCAGCGCTTTTCCTGATGGTGTTCCTATTAAAGAGGGTGGTGATGATGCCGATGCCGAAGCATCAGGCGAAGAGGCCAGTAAAGATAGCGATGAGCAGGTCTCTGCTGAAGCTACCTCGGAGGCTGAAAAAGTCGAGCCTGAATATCTTACCGAATCCAGTAAACCCATTAACGTGGTGATCGTGGCAGATTCTGATGTGCTGAGCGATCGCTTGTGGGTACGCGTGCAGGACTTCTTTGGTCAGCAAGTTGCGCAACCCTTTGCCGACAATGGAGATTTCTTCTTCAATACGGTGGATCTGTTGGCCGGTAGCGCGGATTTGATCAGCATTCGTGGTCAGGGCCGATACTTCCGCCCATTTACTGTTGTGAAAGAAATGCAGCGTGAAGCAGAATCCCGCTTCCGTCAGGTGGAGCAAGATCTGCAAGCTCAGTTACAGCAAATTGAAGTTCAATTAGCCGAGCTACAAAGCCAGCAGGGAGATGCTTCTGATGTCATCACTCTAACGCCTGAGGTGGAAGCGAAGCTAATGCAGTTCCAGCAGGAAAAGCTGGTGATCCGCAAAAAGCTGCGTGATGTACAGCATCAGTTGAATAAGGACATTGAGCAACTGGACTTTACGCTTAAACTGATCAATATTGCGTTAGTGCCGTTGCTGTTGACGATTGTGGTTGTGGTGATTGCATTGCTGAGGCGTCGCAAACGTTAACACGCTATGAGTTAGCACGATATAGTGATCTAGGAAGAGCGGGAGCGGCATATGGTGCCTTTACGCAGCCGAGCATCGCAGAATTAAGCGGGATCGAGGGAGGGAGTGTTTGAGCCCCGTGGGGCGAGTTGCCCCACCGCCCGCTTAATTCGAGAAGCACAGGGAAGCCGAAGGCCAAGTGGCGGTACCATATGCCGCTCCCGCTCTTCCGTCCAGATCACGGGCTACGTAGAACCCAAATTAAATACAGAGAGCACTCTAATTCACTCTAACGAACTTATTTGCCACCTGATTGACCTGGCCCTGCAAAACCGGCCAAACCAATCCCAAACGCCAAACCGGCTTGTGGTGGGGTATAGCGGTGGCCTGGATTCAACCGTTCTCCTGCATTTGGCCAAGCAATGGCAGCAGAACCAGCCCACAACCCAGCTTGTTGCTCTCCACATCAATCATCAACTGCAAGATCAATCAACGCACTGGCAGCAACACTGCCAAAATCTATGCCAGCAGTGGCAAGTGAGTTTCGAGACCATTAATGTGCAGGTAGACCAACAAAGCAGTCTGGAGCAGGCCGCACGTAAAGCGCGTTATACCGCATTTGCCCAATTTGTTCAGCCGCAGGATGTTTTGCTGCTTGCTCATCACCGGGATGATCAGGTAGAAACATTGCTGCAAAGATTGGCTCGAGGCAGTGGCCCTCTGGGCCTGTCCGCCATGTCGATCTATTCTCAGCATCACAATATGGAAATCCTGCGCCCTTTATTAGAACAAGATCGCCAGCAACTGGAAAACTATGCCCAGGACAATCACCTGAATTGGGTGGAAGACCCCAGCAATCAAAATAATCGGCATGAACGCAATTTCCTGCGTAATCAGCTACTTCCCGTTTGGCGCCAGCGCAAGCCCCAGCTCAATCAAACTCTGGCCAGAAGTGCTCGCCTGTGTCAGGAATCTGCTCAGCTTTTACAGGAGTTAGCGCAGCAAGATCTAGGCGCAACACGAGAGGATTTCGGTTTAGCCATGGCGCGCTTGCAGCCACTCAATCCAGTGCGACAGAAAAACCTTTTGCGCTATTGGATTCAGTATCAGGGTTATTCCATGCCAAGTGAGGCGGTATTGAATCGAGTGCTCCAGGAGGTGATGCCAGCAGCCAATGATGCTAACCCTCAAGTGGAGTGGGGCCGGGTGACTTTGCGCCGCTTTCACCAGGTGTTGTATCTGGTGCCAGATTCTTTGTCTCGGCCTCCCCAGGGTCAGATTATCCCAGCAAACACTTCGCTGCCTTATTGTTTACCGTTCGAATTTGGCCAGCTTTCTTTGCTAACTCAAAAATCAACACAGGCCAACAGGTTGGCCTCAGCAGACCTGCTAATGCAACCTCTAACGGTGGGGTTTCGTCAGGGTGGTGAACGTGTTAAGCCAGTGGGCAGGCCCACGAAATTGCTAAAAGACTGGTTTCAAGCCTACCAAGTTCCACCCTGGCTCCGTAGCCATTGGCCGATCCTCTATCGCGGCTCGCAAATCGTGGGGCTACCGGGTTTATTCCTGTGTGAAGGCTTTCAAGCCGAGCCCGGCCATGAAGGCATCAATATTCAGTGGGATTGGCGGCTCGGTTCGATTGAGTCCACCTCCTGAATCCGGTAGAATTTACGCCCATCCTAATTATTCCATTCTCCGTTCACTGGTAAGTCGATGACAAAATACATTTTTGTAACGGGGGGTGTTGTGTCTTCTCTGGGTAAGGGAATCGCAGCAGCCTCACTGGCCTCTATTTTGGAAGCGCGTGGCCTTAAAGTTTCCATGATGAAATTAGACCCCTACATCAATGTCGACCCTGGCACCATGAGCCCCTATCAGCATGGGGAAGTGTTTGTGACCGAGGATGGCGCTGAAACGGATTTGGACTTGGGGCACTACGAACGCTTTATTCGTACTACCATGACCAGAAAGAACAACTTCACTTCTGGCCGAATCTATTTGGACGTGATTGAAAAAGAGCGCCGTGGTGATTATCTGGGGGCCACCGTCCAGGTGATTCCTCATATTACCGATGAAATCAAAAGTCGTGTGATCAACAACGATCTGGGCGTAGACGTGCTGATCGTAGAAATCGGCGGTACCGTGGGTGACATCGAATCACAACCCTTTCTGGAAGCGGTGCGTCAACTACGGGTAGAGCTGGGCTCTAATAACTCCGTATTTATCCATCTAACCCTGGTGCCCTATATTGGCACGGCGGGTGAAACCAAAACCAAACCAACACAACATTCCGTTAAAGAATTGCGTTCCATTGGTTTGCAGCCAGACGTACTTTTATGCCGCTCTGACCATAAAATTCCAGATTCTTCTTTGGCAAAAATTGCACTATTCACTAACGTAGAACGTCGAGCGGTAATCGGCCTGCAGGATGTGAATACGATCTACAAAATCCCATCCGTATTACACGCCCAAGGATTGGATAATTTTGTCGTGGAAAAGCTGGGTTTGCAATGTGGCGAAGCAGACTTGGCAGAATGGACCTCTGTGGTGGATGCGCAGTTGAATCCACAACACGACATCACCATCGCGATGGTGGGTAAATATACAGATCTGGCCGACGCTTACAAATCTCTGAATGAATCTTTGCTGCATGCAGGCATTCATACCCGTACCAAGGTCAATATCGAATATGTGGATTCCGAAGACCTGGAACGTGACGGTGTTGAGTGCCTGGAAAAATACGATGCCATTCTGGTTCCCGGTGGTTTCGGTAAGCGTGGTACCGAAGGCAAGATTTCCGCCGTACGTTATGCACGTGAAAACAAAGTGCCGTACTTGGGTATCTGTTTAGGCATGCAAGTGGCGGTAATAGAGTACGCACGTAACATGGCTGGCTTAAATGAAGCCCACAGTACTGAGTTTGTAGAAGATTCCTCAACGCCAGTAGTCGGTTTGATTACTGAATGGCAAGACGAAGATGGCTCTGTGCAGCAGCGTGATGAAGATTCCGACCTGGGCGGAACCATGCGTTTAGGTGCCCAAGAATGTCGCCTGGTAGACGGCAGTCTATCCCGTGAGATGTACGGCAAAGAAACGGTTTTTGAACGTCACCGTCACCGTTATGAAGTGAACAACCGCTATGTGCCTGATTTGGAGAAAGCGGGTTTGCGTGTAGCAGGCCGTTCCATGGATGGCAGTTTGGTCGAAATGGTGGAAGTCCCAGATCATCCTTGGTTTGTGGCTTGCCAATTCCATCCGGAATTTACTTCTACGCCCCGTGACGGGCACCCGCTGTTTACCGGCTATATCAAAGCGGCGAAAACCTTTAAGGACAGCAAAACCAGTGGTAAAGATTAAGGGAGCTACTTTATGACCGCTCAACAAAAAACCATAGAGCTGACCACGCCCACTGGTGCCAGCATAAAAATGAATAACGACCTGCCGTTCGTGTTGTTCGGTGGCATGAACGTGTTGGAATCACGTGACTTGGCCATGCAGATTGCCGAGAAGTATGTTCAGGTAACGGAAAAGCTTGGCATTCCCTACGTATTTAAGGCGTCCTTCGATAAAGCTAATCGTTCATCGGTAAGTTCGTTTCGCGGTCCAGGTTTGGACGAAGGCCTAAAAATTTTCGAAGAAGTTAAAAAAACATTCAACGTACCGATCATCACGGATGTACATGAGCCTGATCAGGCGCAACCGGTCGCTGAAGTGTGTGACATTATTCAGTTGCCCGCATTTTTGTCTCGGCAGACAGATTTGGTGGTGGCCATGGCAAACACCGGTGCCATTATTAACGTAAAAAAAGCGCAGTTTTTAGCCCCTCGGGAAATGAAACATATCATTCGCAAGTGTGAAGAAGCAGGCAACGATCAAGTGTTGTTATGTGAGCGTGGCACCAGCTTCGGTTACAACAACCTGGTGGTGGATATGTTGGGCTTTGGCATCATGAAAGAATTCGGTGCGCCCATCTTTTTTGATGTGACTCATTCATTGCAAATGCCTGGTGGTTTGGCGGAAGCCGCTGGTGGACGTCGTGCCCAGGTTACCGAGTTGGCGTTAGCAGGAATGAGCCAGCGTTTGGCAGGCTTGTTTTTGGAAGCCCACCCTGATCCTGAAAAAGCCAAATGCGATGGCCCTTGTGCATTGCGTTTGGAAATGTTGGAACCGTTTTTAGCGCAGGTTAAAGCGCTGGATGATATGGTTAAAGGTTTTGAGGTGCTGGATACGCACTGAGATAAATGGAATTTTGTTTTTAATCTAGAATCCGTACCGTATTGGAAGCACCAGGGGGCATTTTGAAACACGTCGTGAACCCATCCCCTGGCACTTCCAATACGGCACACCTAACTACAAGCTGTTTTGGTTTTATCCAACTTAAAAACAGCCCAAGTGTAAAATAGGAGACTCCCTCACAATGTCCAAGATCGTTCAAATTCGCGCCCGAGAGGTGCTAGATTCACGGGGTAACCCAACTGTAGAAGCCGACGTGGTTCTAGAATCCGGAGCAGCCGGTACGGCCTGCGCACCTTCTGGCGCTTCTACTGGCTCCCGCGAAGCATTGGAATTGCGTGATGGCGACAAATCCCGCTACCTGGGCAAAGGTGTACTGAAAGCCGTTGCCGCCATTAATAATGACATTCAAGCTTTGCTGAAAGGTAAAGACGCGCTGAATCAACGCGCCATCGACCAGCTGATGATTGACGCAGACGGTACTGAGAACAAATCCAAGTTCGGTGCCAATGCTATTCTGGCTGTGTCCCTGGCTACGGCGAAAGCCGCAGCAGTTCACAAGCAGGTGCCCCTGTTTCAACACATCAGTGAAATCAGCGATGGCAAAGCAGGCCCTTACAGCATGCCTGTGCCCATGATGAATATCCTAAACGGTGGAGAACACGCCGATAACAACGTGGATATTCAAGAGTTTATGATCCAGCCCATCAGTGCGCCTAACTTTGCCGAAGCGCTACGCATTGGCGCAGAAATTTTCCACACGTTGAAGTCCGTATTGAAAGAGCGCGGCTTGAACACAGCGGTGGGTGATGAAGGTGGCTTTGCACCGAATCTGTCCTCCAACGAGGAAGCCTTGGAGGTGATTGCGGTGGCAGTGGAAAAAGCCGGTTACAAGCTGGGTGAAGATATTGCGCTGGCATTAGACTGTGCTGCGTCTGAATTCTACAAAGATGGCAAATACGTTCTGGCTGGAGACAACAAAACGTTGGATTCCGAAGGCATGGCCGATTACTTAGCAGATTTGTGCAGCCGTTATCCCATCATTTCTATCGAAGACGGCTTGGACGAAAGCGATTGGGATGGATGGAAAGTATTAACCGATAAGCTGGGTGAAAAAGTTCAGCTGGTGGGTGACGATCTGTTCGTAACCAATACCAAGATCCTGAAAGAAGGTATCGAGAAAAGCATTGGTAACAGCATTCTGATCAAGTTCAACCAAATTGGTAGCTTGAGCGAAACGCTTGATGCCATTCAAATGGCGAAAGACGCTGGTTACACGGCGGTAATTTCCCACCGTTCAGGTGAAACCGAAGATTCCACTATTGCAGATCTGGCGGTAGCCACTGCTGCTGGCCAAATCAAAACCGGTTCTCTATGCCGTTCTGATCGTATTGCAAAATACAATCAACTGTTGCGCATCGAAGAAGTTATCAGCGATCAAGCGCCTTATAAGGGCAAAGCGGAGTTCCGCGCCTTTAAATAAGCGCACAGCAAGCCTATTGGTGCAGCCTAGCGAGTGTTATTACCGCTGGGCTGCACCAATAGGCTAACCACTTGACGCCCACTCCAATACACTCCATTCTTAGTGCATCCTCACTAACCGCGCAGCAGGACATGGCAGAACAGGCTCCACAACAATGGTTTACCTTGCCCAGAGTACTTTTCTGGATTTTGGTGATTCTTTTTTTTATGCTGCAACTGCGTTTATGGATAGGCGAGGGAAGCTTGGCAGATGTATGGCGTTTAAATGGGGAAATTGAACGTCAGGAGCGGCAAAACCGATTGTCTGCTGAGCGTAATAAGCGTTTGCAAGCGGAAGTCACCAATCTTAAACAGGGTTTAGATGCGGTGGAAGAGCGAGCACGAACGCAGTTGGGGATGGTAAAAGAAGACGAAACCTTTTTCCTTATAATCGATAAAGAACAGCAGTAAAAACATCATGAGCGATTCGCCAAAGATATGGTGCGTTGTACCCGCTGCCGGAGTGGGTAAGCGGTTTGGGGCCGCAGTACCAAAACAGTACTTAAAACTGAACGGACAATCCGTGGTGGAGCACACCCTGGATCGCTTGTTGCAAGTGTCATCCATTCAACAGCTGGTGGTGGCCATTAGTCCGGAAGATCAGCAATTCAAAACCTTACCAGTTGCCAGCAATGCGCGTATCAAAACCGTAATCGGTGGCGATGAACGCTGCCATTCAGTTTTGAATGGTCTGCGTTATCTAAGCCAAGTGGGGGACGATAACGATTGGGTGTTAGTGCACGACGTAGCGCGACCCTGCGTGCGGGGTGAAGATGTTGTTAAATTAATAGATCAGGTAGAGCAATTTGATGCTGTGGGTGGAATACTGGCAACACCGGTACGAGACACTATGAAGCGTGCGAACCGCCTCAACCAAATTGAAGAAACGGTGGAGCGAAATCAATTGTGGCACGCACTTACTCCACAGTTGTTTCATTTGGGTAAGCTAAAACGCGCGATAGAATCAGCATTAAATGATTCCGTAATCGTAACCGATGAAGCCGCCGCCATGGAACGACAAGGCGAAAAACCCTTATTGGTTGAAGGCCATGCCGACAACATCAAAATCACCCACCCACACGATTTACCCATGGCAGCACTTTACATACAACAGCAAGAGAACCCCCAATAATGTTTCGAATCGGCCACGGCTTTGACGTTCACCGCTTTGGTGATGGTGACCACATTGTATTGGGCGGCGTAACCATTCCCTATGATTATGGCTTTGTGGCTCACTCTGATGGCGACGTGGCATTGCATGCTTTAGCCGATGCACTATTAGGTGCCGCCGCATTGGGCGATATTGGGCAACATTTTCCTGATACTGATGCCCAATACAAAGGTGCCAACAGCCGCGATCTGTTAAAAGTGGTGGTGGAGAAAATTCAGCAACAAGGGTATCAAGTAGGAAACGTAGACTTAACCGTTGTTGCACAAGCTCCCAAAATGGCGCCTCACATTCAAACCATGCGCGAAAACATCGCTCAGGATCTGCAAATTCGAATCAACGCGGTTAATGTCAAAGCGACAACTACCGAAACGCTGGGTTACACCGGCCGTAAAGAAGGTATTGCCGTTCATGCGGTAGCGTTGTTAACCACTTCATGAGTATTCAACATTCCACTTTGCCAGCTTTCGGATTTGAAAGTGCGCCCTATGCCTATGGTGAGCCTAAAGCCCAGGCGCAATTCAAAGTTCAACCTAAAGACTTCGTGGTAGAAGAAGTGCTTGGATTTGAGCCTTGCGGGGAGGGGGAGCATTTGTTCCTGCTCTTGCAGACCGATGATCATAATACGCGTTATACGCAAAAGTGTTTGGCCAAATACTTCCAGGTGGCTAAAAATGCCGTGAGTTATTCGGGGCTGAAAGATCGTCGCGGCCTGACCAGTCAATGGTTTTCCATACACTTGCCTGGAAAAAACGTCGAAGTAGAAGCACAAGCCTTGCAACAGCAAGGCATCACATTACTGCAACATAATCGACACAATAAAAAACTCCGCATTGGTACCCACAAACGTAATCGTTTCCATATTTACTTGCGCGAAGTAAGTCAGCCCGATGATATCGAAAGTCGTATCGAAGTCATAAGCCAGCAGGGTGTACCCAACTATTTTGGGCCGCAACGATTTGGTCATAATGCCAATAACATCGCAGAAGCTATGCAATGGGTAGAGCAAGTGCGGCTACCTGATGATCGAACTATCCGTAGCAGAGCGATTTCAACATTGCGGGCTTGGTGCTTTAATGGTGCTTTAGCGCAGCGGGTTGAGAAACATAGTTGGAATGCCTGGCAAGAAAACGATCCCATCATGTTGGATGGGTCGCAAAGCTACTTTATGGAAGAACAGTGGAGCGAAGAATTAGAGCAACGATTGCAGCAGGGTGATATTCATATGGGGGGTTGGTTGCCCGGTGCTGAATCTTCCTGTGTCGAGCCAAACCTCCAGGCATTTTTCTCTCTAGCAGAGCTTAAAGAGGAACCTCGGCCTTTTCGGTTATTACCTCAAAGGTTACAGCTTGAAATGGATAGCAGCATTGAAGGTAATAAGGTAAAAATCAGTTTTGAGTTACCTAAAGGTGCTTACGCTACCACCGTTCTAAGAGAATTGGTAAACCTCAACGATCAATCTGGAAGCGCTCAAAGCTAAAAAAACTTCGCCCATTTGCCATCCTTCTTTTACAATGAAATACTGCAATAACAACAAATTAAACTACAATTTGCGCATACAGAGTAACCGTTGAAATGAGGAATCTTGGGGTGAACGAATCCACCATAAGCGGCATTGGGATGACCTCCCAACGTACCAGAGATCGACTGGTGACCCGTTTACAGGAACAGGGAATTAAAAATACACAGGTATTAGAAGCGATTCGTAACACACCTCGGCACTTATTTGTGGACGAAGCCCTGGCTCATCGAGCCTACGAAGACACTCCTCTCCCCATAGGTCACAATCAAACCATCTCCCAACCTTACATCGTTGCCCATATGACAGAGCTACTTTTGGAAGGTGGCCCGCTCAAACGCGTATTGGAAATCGGTACAGGCTCCGGTTATCAAACCGCAATCTTGTCGAACTTTGCCGAGGAAATTTACTCGCTGGAGCGTATTAAAGCGTTACAGGAAAAAGCTCGCAAGTTACTGCGACAACTTAAAATCAACAACGTGCTATTCCGCTATGCCGACGGCAGCGTAGGCTGGCAAGACAAAGCGCCATTTGATGGCATCCTGGCAGCGGCCGCACCCGCAGAAGTGCCACAGAATCTGCTCGATCAATTGGCCGTCGGTGGCCGGATGCTCATACCCGTTGGTGAGCAAGAACAAAAACTCTATCGAATCACCCGTACCGAAGATGGATTTGAAAAAGAATTCATTGAAGACGTGCGCTTTGTGCCATTCCGATCAGGATTGCGTTAACCCCCAGCAGTAGAGAGACTCATTCATGGATACTTCCAGCCGAAAACACCTGGCTGCCGTTTATATTAAAGGCATTGGCATGGGGGCGGCGGATATCGTGCCTGGTGTGTCTGGTGGAACCATTGCCTTTATTACCGGTATTTACCAAGAGCTGATCGACAGCATCGGCGCCAT
>JBFKSL010000022.1:0-17198 GCA_041626995.1 Ketobacter sp.
CTGGAACGCAACGCATCTTCCATTAAGCGGCGCACAGTCACATCCGAATGAGTTGCAACAAAACGTGACGCCTCACCATTGCCTAACCATTCCACCGATTTCCCACGCAGCAAAACCGTTCTTTTTTCTCCATTTGGTAGATTCACACCGTATTCTACACGGCACACTTCTGACAGGCCTTTTATATGACGTTTAATCTTTCGATGCACATACTCCCGATCAACAGGATGTATAGCGTTCATCCAATCAGACCAAGTAACCCTCTCTAAATCAGGCGTCCCCAACAGCACTTTTATTTGTTCAGAAAAGTAGCATTGATCATTGATCACATCCCAATCCTGAACCGCATCCCCCGCACCTTCTAACGCAAACAGCCAGCGCTGTTCACTGGCCTTGGCATCCTGCAGACTTTTACTTAAATTCAAATTCATCCGATTGAGCGCTTGTGACAATAAACCCAGCTCTGCTACACCTTCCACATTAAATGAAAGTGTTTCTGTGCCACTGGCAATTCGATGAGCCTTATCTTTGATCTTATTCAATGGGCTAAGAACCAGTTTTTGTAAGGCAATAAATAAGGAAAGCATTATCAAACCGATCAGAACACACATAACAACGGCATCCTGAATGAGGGAATGCTTAATGAGCCGGTAGGGGCGATATAAATTCCACTCAGCAAATAATACGCCAATTCGATCAGGTCGTAATTTGTTTTCTGATCGCTTGAATATTATTGGATAATACGCATAAATACTTTCATTAGCCTCGTCACTGAGGATAATAGGGTCTTCTTCCATCTTAACTCGCCGAAACATTGCCTCATCAAACTGTTCAAGCTGTTCATGGGCAAGCTGCCCCTTAATAACAAAGCTGGAGCTATAACGCACTATCCCCTGATCATCCACTAACGCGCTTAAGCGAACATCATCCAACAAATTCAACGCCATTACCTCCCGCTCAACACTGTTGAAGTCATCGCTTCGAATTTCCTTTTCCACACGACTTTGTGAAACCATCAAAATGGCGCGTAGGTTTACCATCGCCTCATTAAAGGCATGCTGCTTTAACGAGTGATACTGACTAACAGAAAATAAGGCAAATAGCACAGCGAAAGTAGTCATCACCACAAAAGTTAAAATAAGGGCAAGAGAACCTTTAAAGAGCTTCAATCGGTTACCTCCTGTAACCAGTGAGCATCTCCATATACCACCAATTTAAAATCACTACTCAAAATATCCCGCTTTTGCAACACTGACACGATTGATCGGATACTTTTTTCGTAGGAACTCGGCTCTCCAGAAAACCAGTCAATATTTTCTTGTAAAGTCGGCAAATGAACACCTGCAAACGCTTTCTTTGTTTGCTCCATAGACAACCCCAGCCGCTTGGAGAAAAAAGTCATGGATTCACTTCGATTACTGATCATATAGCTGCGAGCGGCAAAGTAGCCATTGAGCAAACGAGATACATCTTTACGTTGGTTATTGAACACCGAACGCTTAACCACAAGCACATCGACTACTAATTGCGGCGCCATTGTGGTGTCAAACAATACCCGAGCGCCCTTTTCCATCAACCGGCTCTTTACCGGCTCAAAGGTGACAACCAAATCCACATCACCATCAGCAATAGCTCGCTCATGCATATCAAAGCTAACATTAGCAATCTCAATATCGGTCACCGTTAACCCATTTTGAATTAACGCTTCTGACAAAACCATGGCCCCTAAGGCTGTATTTTCTACACCAACCCGCTTTCCCTTTAACCCCAGCTCACCACCTTCTTGCGGAAAGCCCACAATGGCATCAGCTCCTTGGGAGAAATCTAAAGCCAACAGAACAACCAATTCCGTTCTCTGAGACATCACGGTTAACGCCTCATCCATAGTGAGCGCCGCACCATCGATATTACTGTGACGAAGAGCCCTCATCACCTCTGTTGCGGAAGCAAGCTGAATAACATCAACCCGCTGATCATACGCGCCGATGTATTGAGCAAGATACAGAGGTTCGTAGCCTGGCCAAAGATTGGTGGCAATTTTCAATGGCCGCCCATCATCCAAAGAGCAACCCCATTGAAATATAAGCGTTAGTAGAAGTGTGGTGATACTTTTAAACTGCACTCCAGTTTTTCCATCTTTTTTGTGGCCTAGCATTCACTATAGCAATGAAAAGGTGGGTTCGCAGAAGTTAAGTATAGGAGGATTAACGAAAAAACAGCTGAAACGCCAGGGTAATGGAAGCCGTATCGGTGAAATTGTTTTCCCTTTCAAAAGCAAGTTCCGGAATGACCTGCATATATAGCAATTCCTTATATAGATTGTGGCGGTAACTAGCACTTATGTAATAAGTGTTCATTCTTGCTCTGGACATGCTGCTACCAAATGCACCCAATTGATATTCTATCGCTTGGGTTTGACTGAGTTCCTGATAGAGCGTGAAGGTTTGACCGAACTCAAGGGTGTCGTTCTCTTCGCGCCAGTCCAACGAGGTCCGCGGCCGAAACAACAAGTCAAATGCTACCAGCCGCTCAAATATAAGATCGGCTTCCCATCGAAAACCGTCGGAGTTAAACCATTGCACACCCGAACGCACCTGGGTACTCCATACTTCACCGGTATCAAAATAGCGCTTGGTTGAGGCTCGAATAAAAGGGTCTGGCGGCACTTTCACCTTTATTCCTCCTGTAATCTTGCCCTCCCAGCGACCACTTTCACTTTTCATTTGCTTCACCAACCCGGCAAAGAAGGATTGCTCATCGGGTGGTAACACTTCACTACTGGGGCGACTACGCTCCTCAAGAGATTTGTCGTCATCATCTCGATAGCTTAATACCAATCGATAACGGCGCTTGGTGGCAGGCAAATCCACTCGAAACTTATAATCCAACTCAGGCTCGTAATCACCGCCTTCAATCCAACGATTAGCCACACCGACCTTAAAATAACTTTCGTTATCCTCACCATCATAATCTTCACCAGCAAAGTAACGATCCATTTTTTCACCAAATAGGCGCACCGCATCGCTAACCTGCCCATGGGAACTTAATAGATAGTCCACACTTTGTTCTAAATAAGTTTTTTCCGGCGGCGGGAAATAGATATCACCCAGAGAAGGATAATCAGTAAAGGGGTTTTGCGATGGCCTTTTAGGTACCGGGAATTCATCAGCCGTGCTGTAACCTGGCAGCAAAAACCAGGACAACAATATTACAAACCCTATGCAAAAGTTGGTGCTCATTAGAGTATGTTAAACCATTGCAACAGGAATTTATGCTACTCATTCAATGGTTTAGGTTTTTCTATACCATATCCCTGGCCAAAATCCACACCCAGCGCCCTTAGCTTGTCTTCGATTTCTTTGTTTTCCACAAACTCTGCTACTGTTTTTAACCCGGCGGAATGGGCGATTTTATTGCAGGCTTCAACAATAGCCAGATCCATAGGGTCGTCAAGCATATTGCGCACAAAGCCCCCATCGATTTTAAGTATGTCTACTGGAATGGCTTTTAGGTAGGCAAAGGAACTCATGCCCACACCAAAGTCATCCAGGGCGAACAAAAATCCCATTTCACGAATTTCGGAAATAAAATCCGATGCGGATTCCACGTTAGAGATAGCGGTCGTTTCTGTAATTTCAAAGCAGAAACGATTGGCAGGTACGGCATATTGCTCTCGACATTCTTTTACGTGTAAAAAGAACGCTTCATCATTCAAAGAGGAGCCAGACAAATTAATAAAATACAAACTTGCCATGGCCTGACCCGAATCCATTAACGATTGTACATATTGGAAGGCATGTTTAACCACCCAACGATCAATTAAGGTCATCAAGTTGTATCGTTCAGCCGCCGGGATAAACAAACCGGGTGGCACCAAATTACCATTATCCTGTAGCCGCACCAAAAACTCATAGTTTCGTACAGGCTCTGACAGACCCACAATGGCTTGCCGATACAACACAAAAGAATCTTCATCTAAGGCCTGACGGATGCGCGAAGCCCAATGCATCTGATCGCGACGCTGATTTAGATCCTCGTCGTTAAGATCGTACACTTGAATATAACTACGCCCTTTATCTTTAGCGGCGTAACAAGCCATGTCGGCACTGGCCAGCACTTCTTCCACATTGGTGCTCGCGCTGCTAATAGACACTACACCAATGCTGGATGATACGGTAAACGGCTGTTCGTTCCAAAAAAAACGGTACTGCTTAATAGCCTCGTGCAATCGTGTTGCCATGGCCATAGCTTCCTGGATCGAGCAATCCATTAACAGAACCCCAAATTCATCTCCCCCCATTCGGGATACGTAGTCATTCTCCCCCAACAAACCTTTAATCAATACGCCAATTTGAATCAGTAGCTCATCCCCTGCCACATGACCACAGGTGTCGTTAATAATTTTAAATTGATCCAAATCCACGTAAATAAGCGCGTGTTCTGATCCATTGATCTGAGCCAACTCCAACGCTTCTTCTATATGATTTTTAAATTGGTCGCGGTTGATTAGGCTGGTAAGGGAATCGTGATGGGCTAAATAGGCCGCCTGCATTTCAGCCTGACGCCGGGCCTCACGCTGAGCCACCTCCCTCAGCTCACGCTCCACCGCTGGCACCAACCGAGCCAGGTTATCCTTCATGATGTAGTCTTGAGCACCAGACTTCATGGAGTTAACCGCCACGGCATCGGTAATAGCACCCGATACCACGATCACCGGTGTATCCGGTTGCAATGCTTTGGAAATTTGAAGTGCTTCCGAAGAACCGAATGAAGGCATGTTGTGATCTGTTACCACCAGATCCCAGGGTTCACGATTGAGAGCATCTTTCATCCCTGAACTACTTTCCACTCTTTCAAAATCGCAGCGCAAGCCACCCTTACGCAACTCTCTGACTAAAAGCAAAGCATCGTCTTCAGAATCATCAGCAATCAGAACCTTTAGGGTGCGCTCCACACAAATACCTCAGTTTTTGTTTTAATATCAGTATAGTGCGGGAACCTGATTAACGCCCAGCCAATATTGGCCCAATAGTCGAATTTGATCCACAAACTCATTAAAGTCCACCGGCTTATTTATATAGCTATTTGCGCCGCTTTCATAGCAAGCCAGCATGTCCTGATTTTCATCAGAAGAGGTGATTAAAACGACAGGTAGACGCTTGGTTCGCTCATCATTACGAATGGAGCGCAACACTTCCAAGCCATCTAACTTAGGTAATTTCAGATCCAGCAGAACCACTTTTGGCACTTCTCGGGCATCGCGTCCTTCATACTGGCCACGACCAAAAACGTAGTCCAAGGCTTCCACACCATCTCTGGCTACTACCACTTGGTTTGGAACACTGGATTTTTTTAACGCCCGCAATGCGAGAAGCTCGTCATCAGGGTTATCTTCCACTAATAAAATTGTCATGTTTTCCATGGTTTTATGACTGGCCCTTCGCGTGAGTACATTACACAGGCATAGATCGACAATAATTCCTGTTGGAATCCGCGTCAATCATCAACGCTAGTTTTGATCACGCAACGGTCAATAAGTGCACATATCGATTGTTTTTTGCTCAAACCGGCAGAGTAAAATAGAAACAAGCTCCCTCATTGACCTTGCTCTCGGCCCAGATATCCCCATTATGACGCCGAACCACTCTGGCAACCGTGGCCAAACCGACACCAGTGCCTTCAAACTCTTCCTTGCTATGCAAACGCTGAAATGCACCAAACAACTTATCGGCGTACCGCATATCAAAACCAGCACCATTGTCTTTGACAAAGAAAACGCCACGCTCACACCCCACAGATATCACTGGGGCAGCCTGATCACGCGTATATTTCCAGGCATTATCAATAAGATTAGTAAACACAATGCGAATCAAACGGGCATCACAAACGGCAGTCATATGGGGCTGAATCTTAATATCGATATCACGGGCCGCATTACGCTCACACAATTCCTGCACAATTTCATCACACATTACCGATAGATTCGTTTTCGATAGGCTGATTTCCTGACGAGTCACTCGAGATAAACGCAACATGCTATCAATCAGCACACCCATACGTTGGCTGGCCAAACGAACCCGTTCAAGATAACCGCGGCCCACCGAATCCAATTGGTCAGAGCAATCCTCCAGTAACGCTTGACTGAAACCATCGATTGCACGTAACGGCGAACGCAAATCATGGGAGACAGAATAGCTAAATGCCTCTAATTCCTGATTGGCCGCGCGCAGCTCTGAGGTACGCTCTTCCACTTTGCTTTCCAATTCCTCTTTATGACCTTTTAATTCATTATTGCGCTGCTCGATAGTTTCCAACATTGAGTTGAATGCATCCACCATCTTACCCACTTCGTCATCACTTTCTTTACTGGCGCGAACGGTATAATCGCTATTTTCCGCAATACCCGTTGCAGTTTCCGCCAAGCTGTATATGGGTTGAGTAACAGCTTTTTGCAGCACCAAGGCCACCAACAATGACACGCTGCTGATGATCACTAATGCGGTCAACATCATATAAAAGAAACTTTGAATTTGCTTATCAACATAAGAAAAGTTAGAGCGAATCAGCAGGGTGCCCACTTTAGCGTCTTCTGAATAAATATCTTCAATGTAGTAGTGGTGATCAATGTTAAACCCTGCTTGCACCTGATAGGGATTATCTACACAGGACGAAGTGCTAGCAGAGCCAGGAAATGATCGGGCAATCAACTCCAGGTCACTATTGTAGATACACACCACATCTACCGTTTCATCGAAATCCAAACTGTTGGCGGTTTCCTGCAAGGTGAAAATATCATCAAAGATTAAAGCGACCTTCAACTGAGCCCGTGCCACCTTGCTTACGGTGGAAACCTCGTGAGCAAGCTGATCATGCATCTGCACCCGCTCGTACATCATAAAAAAGATGCCGATCAGCACCACACCAGCAACGATAGTGAGCAACATCATCATGGTTAATTTTTGCTTAATGCTGAGTTTACGCAGATAGGCCCGAGTCATTTCACCACCCTACCTGCCAACTGCAAAAGCTTGGCACTGATTTGAAGCTCCGCAGCTTTTGCCTGAATAAGATTGACGTTGAACCGCAATCGACGCTTTTCCTCGAATAGCTGAATGACGCCTCCCTGATCGATAAACTGCTCATAATTACTGATGGTGAGAATAGAACGTGCTGTAGCTTGCTCTAGCAATGCAGTGTCAGGCTTGGAACGAAAGTACAGGATATGGCAAAAATCCAAATTATCTTGTGGCTTTAAAAACTTCACATCCAAATGAAAGGCTCGTACTGGGCGCCCCTTCAACCCTGTAAAAACCTTCTGCTCAGACTCACCAGTAATGCAGACACGCAAGTCTCCTCCAGCCTTTTCAGTGTCCACTGGCCAGAGTACATACTTAGTAAAATTGTAGATAAATGCCGCTGTTAGCTGGGATTCCGATTCCGCTTGCGCCGGCCAAGACATCACACTAAAGGCCGCTAGAAGAAGTGCACCCAAACCGTTCCGCCCAAAAAGTGGCCGGTTTCTTGTTATCAAACTTATACCACCAATGCCAAATCCCTAGACATAATATTTTGATTATAGGCGCTTTTTAACCTGACAACCATTAATCACCAAGCTGCGTAAGACTCTAGGTAGTAAGCTCTAATTCTGTACGCTAACCTGCACATCATTTCAACTATTGTAACGCACAATAAAGGTGAGCCATGAACATCGAGCAAGCAGCAAATTTCGCTTTAAAACAACTGGATAGTATTGGTTATTACCTGAGCAGATATGGTATTTCCGATCAGGTAAATCGCCACAACCTTATTGCCTTAGCCGTTACTGAAAAAGAGCATCTTCTGGGGGAGCTTTCACGGCTGGAGTTACGGGCACGGATTCAAATGAATAAGCTGGAAAAACTCGCACTAAAACTGGATCAACAAGCAGACCAGATGATTGCCAAAACGCCCAAGCCCGTTGCCACTCAACTAACTAAAGCTAAAGCTTTTTTGGTATAAGCGCTAAGCCTTTAAGACTCATTCATTACATACTAATGCCCTGCCATCTTCCGTGTTGTAAAGTGAAGACAGCAGGGAGCTTTTCCTGCTCACACTAATAACGATAACACTGTGAGTGATTTGATATGTATATGGATGAAACCATTATTGCGGGCTTGCTGGTGATCGCCGGCTCCATCGCCGTTGGCGGCTATGTTTTATATTATGCTTGGCACGACCTAAAGCATCACCCAAACAAAAAACAGGCCAAGCACTGAGTTCTACACTCTTCTTACCGGGTAGCAAGCAGTCACCCGCGCCTCAACTATAAGCAATATTATTTTCATCTGATTGGGAGCCGCGTTTAGAAACGAGCGCTAAAACTAATGCCACAATATTTATTGAGCAAATCGTAATAACAGTCGCTCCCCATTGAATCGCCAGTCTCTCTTGTTCATGTCTTATCAAGCCCACAACAAACAGCAGGATGCATATCACGTTCAACACAATAGCCGTTTTGGTAAATTTGAATCCCGGAGGAACTGCTCTAACAGAAAGCATATTGGGAATGGAAATAAGCAAAACAGTAAGAACCACAAGTGCTCCATCCCGCATCGCATTCCATATACCACTTTCTGGATCGACCTGAATAAGATTATTAAATATTGCGATTGAGATAATGCCAATCACATATAATACATTTATCGTTTGTATAGCTTTAAACCCAGTCATTTTTTACCTCTTGATCGTCTTCTTATAGTTTTGATTACTTGGCTATTTAATATCAGCCTACTTTTCAGTGAAATGCAGCTCCATTTCCTCTACTTTCAGTGAGTATGTATTGGTGGAAGCGTCATACTTTACGGGGTTGATGGAAGCAAAATTGATGCTTTTACTGAAATCGGGATTTGAAAAACTGATGTTGCCATACACCACACCAAAGACAGGAAAGGAGGTAAAAACTCTGACTGTAACTGGCTGGTTGTTTTCATCCAAAAATTGACTGGGGCCCCTTATTCGCGTCATTGAGCCAACTTTTCGGATATCGATTTTGTCATCCAGCATTCTTCCTTCTTGATCAAACCCTTCTCCATCGGCTTTATAGCGAATTTTCACGAAGTCATAACTTGGCGGGAGCACTTCTACTTTTTGTGGCGCAGACACATCAGATTTTCCAGTTCCTGTGACTGGATCTACCTCTGCATCGGTGACAGTTAACCTGACGTAATATGTGCCTGTTTTATCGTACGTATGTTCCGTCTCTGCCCCAAGGGCACTTTGATTGTCGCCAAAATCCCACCTATAACTCACAATGCCAGTATCATCATAAGATTGCGTGCCATCTAAAACCAATGTTGGATTTTCATAAGGAAGTTTGATCACGCCGCCATAGGGATTAAAGGCACCATTCCTTTCTTTTGCCTGAACTACAGCTTTAGGGTAAGTAGTGATGCTCTCGCCATTGCGTTCACTTAAGCGAATACCTAACTGCTCCAAGAATAATGGAATTTTAAGGTAACCACCCGCTACAACGATGGGTTCCCCTTGATTCACTTTGGATTGCAATTCGGGTGTGGTTTTAACACCGTGCTTCAAGGCGTTACGAATGACTAGAATATTATCTAAAGCTTGCTCGGGAGTATTGGGTTGCATGAGCTCTGGTTTAACGGACAACCCCATTGCAATTGCGGCTGTCACATAAGGAGCGGCAAATGAAGTACCATTATTGCTATTTGGACTAAATAAAGTGATGTCCAGCAAATCATTGGACGGCCAAGTGCTTTCTAATTCAGTGCCTGGCGCCGCCAAATGGGCATTGAAACCATAAGAACTGTGATCACGTGGCTCTGCACCAGAGTGATCCCAATCAGCCGCTAGAGCACCCCGCCTATTGATAGATGCCACGTTAATAATATTAGGTTTGCTCCACTGATATGGGAAAAAATCCGGATTCAGCGTGCCACTATTGCCAGCTCCCGCAACAATAATAATGCCATTATCTTGGGCCTCTTGTACCAATGATTCTACGGTAGCTTTCAGTTCTGGGTCAGCTTCTACGGCGCTTAAAGCAACTGCAGATGAGAAGTTAATAACGTGAGCACCATTTTCGATGGCATAGCGAAAGGCGTCTTCCAAGCGTCGCGCTCGTGTTGCAGCAGATACAGGGATCAGACCTAACAATTCAAGTGTTGAATAAACTCTCAGTGACATGATTTTGATAGGCATGCTTCCCGCCAAGCCAACAACGGAGTAGTGATTGTCTTTTTCAGCGGCAATGATGCCCGCAATGGGAGTGCCATGGGGGAATAAAATATCGGTTGGATTAGAATTATCATAAACAAAATCGTAGCCTGGCGCTAAACGATTGGCTAAGTCTCGATGCGTACTGTCAACACCCGTATCAATAACAGCAACAACAACTTCAGATTGTGGTTTGTCCTTTACCATTTCCCAAGCTGTCATAACATCCACATCCGCGTCGTTAGGCTGCTCAAATCCCCATTGGCTATAAAATCTAGGATCGTTAGGATAGCTTGCTGTTTCCACAATCGCATATGACTGTGAGACACACACAGACAAAATACATGCGCCAAACATGATTTCTTTAAATGATTTTTTAAACATAGATATACTCCAATAATATCTTGCTATATTTTTTGTTTTTTTGGCTCTTAGGCATAACACAGATAAAAACACCTGGAACCTTGAGCGAACCGAAACCTCAAGAAATCGAGTTGTTTTCTTGAGGTGATCTCAGCATTTCGACTTAAATAAGCTGAAGGGACTCGTTGATCATTGGAAGTGACCTAATGCGCTCTCCAGTCGCATGATATAGAGCATTGGCTAATGCTGGCGCCACACAAGGAACACCTAGCTCACCCACTCCACCAGGGGGTTCGTCGCTACTTATTAGGTGGGTTTCAATTGCAGGTGCATGGTTCATTTTCAAAATGGGATAGTTGTGGAAATTATTTTGTTGCACCTTACCTTCTTCATCAAAACTGATTTCACCCATTGCAGAAGACAAACCAAATACAATTCCTGATTCAATCTGTGCTTTCACCAAGTCTGGATTCACCGCAATCCCACAGTCGACAACACTGATAACACGATGGATTTTGATTTGATTGCTATCCAAGCTTGCTTCCACAACCTGAGCAATATAACTATTGTATGAATTGAGAATGGCAATACCTCTGTGCATTCCTGCCGGCGCAGGGCTTGACCAGTTTGCCACTTCCGCTACTACATCCAACACTCTGCGACAGCGGGGATTGCTCTCTAACATGTTGCGGCGAAATTCATAAGCGTCTCGCCCTGCCAACTCTGCCAGCTCATCTACAAATGTTTCCAAAGCAAAGATGTTAAAAGAGTTAGCCACCGAGCGCATCCAATTAACAGGTACCTGGTATTGTTCATAGTGAACTTCGGCTCTTAAGTTTGAAACATCATAGGGAATATCCCTTATGCCCTGCGCTGTTCGAACATCTTCTCCAAGCAGGGTGATGAAAGATTCCATCAGGGGACCAATCGCCACTGATTGAGAGGCAATACGCCCCAAAATCGAGGTCACTTCACCCCTTCTGTTGAGAGTACCTTCTAAACGAACCACAGCACTAGGTCTGTAATACCCACCTTTAATATCATCTTCTCGAGTCCAGACTAGCTTGAGCGGCTTTTTGACTTTTTTAGCAAGGTAGGCAGCCTCTCTAACAAAGTCTTGATCCATGGTGCCACGCCGACCAAAGCCTCCACCACTAAGCATATTGTGGAAATTCACTCGCTGTAAAGGCAGGCCTAGTACTCTAGCAGCCACAGATCGATCTGCATCTGGCCATTGAGTACCGCACCAAATTTCACAATTTCGGCCGTTGTAATCAATCACCACATTGAGCGGCTCCATAGGGGCATGCGCGAGGTAAGGAAATTGAAATGTCGACTTTAGCTTTTTATTCGCACGCGCCTGAGCTAAAGCTACAAAACCCGTATTTTTACGGACAGTCCCTCGTTTATCCATCAAACTATCGTAATGGTTAAATTGATCTTCTGAAGAAAATATTGACGCTGCAGGGATGTCCCACTCGATACTAGCACGGAGCTTCTTTCGACCTAGTTCTGCAGACCAAAAATCGGTAGCAACTACTGCAACGCCACTTGGAATTTCAATTACATCCACTACACCTGAGACATCTTTGGCGACGTCTGCATCAAAATTTTTCACCTTGGCGCCAAATTGTGGAGCTCGCTCTACCACTGCGGTTAACATACCAGGCAAATATAGATCGAACCCATACTTAGCAGAACCGTTGGATTTTTCAGCCCCATCTAAACGCACTTTTGACTTACCAATGATGGTAAACTCAGAGGGTCTTTTTAAAGCAGGCGATCGAGGCACAGCAATCCTGGCGGCTTCGGAAGCAAGCTCTCCATAGGTTGCGCTTCTGTTGCTTCTTGCATCAATGACTTTACTCAATTTGGTTTCCAATGAGGAAGCTGAAACGCCCCATTGTCTTGCGGCCGCTTTTATCAGAACCTCTTTTACGGCGGCACCCGCTTTTCTTTGCTGCTGGTAAAAAGAAGAAATTGTTATGCTACCGGCTGTCAGCTGAGTAAATGTTTTCGGGTTATCATACTTTCCAGTGGGAGGCGCTTGCTCCCACTGCACCAAATCCCAATCCGCATCTAACTCTTCTGCAACCAACATGGGAATAGCAGTCAAAGAGCCCTGGCCAATCTCAGCAGCGGCCGTAATGATAGTGATGCGATTATCTGGAGTGATGCGAACAAAGGCGTTAGGTTGAAAAGCATCTCCAACAGCCGCGCTTTCATTATCAGCCGCACTCAAAGGCATGTGCCATGCAGCCAGCATTCCTCCCCCCGCAAGGGCAGAGAATTTTAAAAATGAACGTCGTGAAACAGAAGATACTTGAGTCATGACAAATTTCTCCCGCAATTAGCTTTCAGCAACACTGTGAATGGCTTTGCGAATACGATTGTAAACGCCACATCGACAAAGGTTTTGAGACATAGCTGAATCGATATCTGCATCACTGGGGTTGGGATTGTCATTCAGTAGCGCTACTGCAGACATGATTTGACCCGATTGGCAGTAACCACATTGATGCACATTTTGATCCGTCCAGGCTTGCTGAACTTTTTGGCCCATAGCTGTCTGGCCAATACCTTCTATGGTGGTAATTTCACGGCCTATAGCGGCACTTGCAGGAAAAATGCAGGATCTAACAGGCTCGCCATCAATATGCACAGTACAACTGCCACATTCTGATATGCCACAACCATATTTAGTTCCCGTTAGATGGAGATGATCTCTTAATACCCACAGCAAAGGAATATTATTGGGCAGCTCGACAGTGACAACTGTCCCATTAATCTTTAGGTCAGGCATGGGGGCCTCCTTTAATTATCTGTTGTCATGCTTATTTATTTTTATAATTTTATGATTTTTGTTTTTATAGCCCCATCGCCCAATGAGTTTTTACTCATGGCCATAAGAAATAGATATATAAAATTTTAAGAAGGAAACTTCAAATAATAACTTACATTGTCGTCGCGATTGGCCAGCTTTTCTATTGAATAACGCAAACTCACCGCTGTAATCTTCAACAACAAAACCAACATTGCGCATTGAAATACTTCACCTGCGCGATGAACTAAAACAAGAAACACAACAATCACTTGTTACACCCACACTAACAATGAATGTGTAATAGGTTTATGGAGTCGAATTTGCCATGAAAATGATTAAATACCCCCTATTTGCCGTTTCTATTTTTGCAAACTTAACCATGACAGCCTTCGCTGCTGATAGAGCTGAATTAGAAAGCTTTTTTAATACGAACATTGATCCTGAGTTGACACTTTGCAGCGTATGCCACATCCCAAACGGCCTTGCCGATGTTGAGAGCGGCAATGGCTTCCTGTTGTATCCCGATCAAAGCCATTACGACAGCTTTTACAATGCATGGGTTACGTTAGGTGAAGGCGTTGCCAACAATAGGCTACTCACCACAAACTCCGACCCAGCGCTAAATCACACCGGATTACAAAACTGGCCTACAACCTCTTCCATCTACACCGACGTCACTATATTACTTACCTGCTGGGATCAACCAGAAGAATGCCTATTAGACCCCAATCCAAACAATGATTATGACAATGACGGCTTAACCAATGATGAAGAAGCCATCTATGGAACCGACCCCAACAACCCTGATACAGACAATGATGGACGTACGGATTACGAAGAAATCATGATTGATGGGACCGACCCACTTGAACCCAACAATACTACTGATAGCGCAGATCTTTCTGTATATATGACAGGCAATAATGGAAAAAACAACAGCGGTGTTATCAGCTATTCCATTACTGTGGAAAACGATGGTCCAGATTCTGCAAACACTTTGGAGATCATTCATCAACTTCCTACACAAGTTTCACTAAGTACAGTATCGCCCAGCTCAATTGCTTACACTTCAGAGGGAAATGAAATCACTTTCTATCTAAGTTCTCTAGCAGCGGGAAACAGCCAAACCCTTAATATCACAGTAAATACTGCCGCAGACAACAAAACCAAAATGGACTTTACTGCCTCCGTTAGCTCTGCAACTGAAGACACCTACACTGCAAACAATTCAAGCGCAGCCAGGTTTGGAGGAAGCATCGGCTGGTTAGCCATAGTATTTCTTGGATTGCTCTTCACATTACGTACGTTTAAAAACCAATTTACTCCAGCATTCAGCCGCATTCACACCTCCTAATAAGACAATTGCACTTCCCGATAAAAAGCGCTGCATTACAGCGCTTTTTTGGTTCCACCCTCCTAAATACAATTTCCAACCAAGTATAAAATCACCCATGCTCACATCGAGCTAATTCCTATAACTCAAAGAAAATCAAAAAAATTATTTACGAAACTAACTGGGGTAAAAACGCCAAAACCAGACTGTTTTACCCACGCCGCCTGCATCAATCAAAAATTGCTTTTGTTAATTGATCAGTATCAAAGAATGAATAGCACACAACACTCTAGGATAAGGGTGTCAGTTCAGATATTTCATGGGTGCTTATAAGAGGGTGCTTACAAGAGGACACTTAAAACCCAAACAATTAGAAGAATATTTATTCACGTATTTTATAAAAATCAAACTATAAAAATAACTTTCAAGTATTTTGAACAACTTAAAATTCAACTAGGGCTCCTAAAAAATATTGCACCGAACATTAGAATAGCCGGAGCCGTGCCATGCATAAATCATCTTCCATAATCAAAACATTGACTGATGCCATTCAAGCACATGACATCATTCACACAAATTTCAACGCATTATTATTGTTATGCTTTTGCACTATAAGCCCGCTCTCATGGGCTCAATTACTGGATATCAATCAAGCCAACCAAGGCGGCAACATTTCAATTGAAACAGGCTTCATCAGTCATAGCTTGCAAGAAGCTGTTGGTGAAAGCCAAGGGGATATTAACACTCCTGGTTCATCCATTTATTTAATTAATCGCGACCCAGCTCGCTCTATTAGGCGAGGAAGACAATTGTTTCAACGCAAGTTTTCACTTGCTCAAGGATTAGGGCCAAGGGTGAATTACCACTCTGAAGGGGATGTTACTCAAAATCGTGCGTTAGGCGCAGGCTTAACAGACAGCTGTTCAGGTTGCCACGGACGCCCTCAAGGTTCAGCAGGATTTGGTGGTGATGTAGCTACTCGGCCAGACAGCCGCGATGCGCCTCACTTATTTGGTTTGGGCTTAGTAGAACAACTAGCAGATGAAATGACTCAGACCTTACGCCAAATGCGCGATGAAGCCATTGATGAGGCCAGAGCATTAAATCAACCAATTACTATAGATCTTGCAATAGATCATCAAGACCCAGATGCTTTGAATGACAACAATAGAGAAGATAGCCAACCATCCACATTAGACACATGGTTAGGAAACAACGATGACAACACCCAATGGTGCGGAATTTTTTGGCGCTTAAGACAAGACGACTCTTGCACACACTTTGGAAAAAACACCCCTAAAGAGGATAAACTACCATCAGTTACCAGCATTCAGTTTGGTCAACTCACCGCCTTTCCGGATGGCACAGTGGATACCAGTTTGGTGGAAGGTGTAAATGCTGATTTAAGAATCCGCCCTTTCTTTCACCATGGCCAAACCATCTCTATACGAGAATTTATCATTGGTGCTTTTAACGATGAAATGGGACTGCAAGCACATGATCCTATATTGTGTGCAGTGACCGACCCAGAAAATCCACAGCACCAGGTCAGCCCCGCCGGGTTTGTTTATGACCCTTCTCAAGATAATTTTCAACGCCCACCAACATGCGATGCCTCTTTGGATATCGATCAAGATGGCGTGATTAACGAAATTGATCCTGCCCTAGTGGATCACATGGAACTCTATCATTTGAATTATTTTAAACCGGGCCAATATGAAGTAACACCCCGCGCCCAAAAAGGTCTGGATTTAATGGAAAGCATAGGTTGCACCAGCTGTCATGTTCGAAACTTGGTGATTCAGAAAGACCGAAGAATTGCCGATGTTGAAACCGTATATGACCCTGAAAACGGCATTCTAAATGATTTATTTGCCACTGCTTCAACCCGTTTTATTACGGAAGAGGATGGCGATGTTTACCCTCGCGTGATACCCGAAGCAAAGCCCTTCGTAGTACGCAACTTCTTTTCTGATTTGAAACGCTACGATTTAGGGCCTGCTTTTCACGAAAGGGATTATGATGGCAGCATGGTAAAAACCTTCGTTACAGAACCACTTTGGGGCGTTGGTTCCACCAGCCCTTATGGACATGATGGTCGTAGCATTAATTTGGATCAGGTGATTCGAAGACATGGTGGCGACGCACAAGAAGTCACAGACAACTACATTGCTTTAAGCTCCAATGAACGCCGAATGATTCAAGAATTTCTACAAACCTTGGTGTTGTTTCCACCTGACGATACCGCTTCAAACTTAGATCCTGGGAACCCTTACACAAACAACCCACAAGACCCCAAAGAACACGGCAGTGTTTCATTGGCACCGTTATATCAAATATTGGAAGAAGGAACTGAATAAACCAAACCCAAAGTATTTATGTTGACCGCGAACCGTACTAGCTGACCATACTCCAGCAAGCCCTGGGCTTTACCAGGGCTTTTTTATTGGCTTAGTCAGC
>JBFKSL010000023.1:0-17194 GCA_041626995.1 Ketobacter sp.
AAGCCCCAACCGGGTATACAGCGCCTCGCCACGAGGGTTTCCCGCAGACACATCCAAGCCAAAAATGCTGTAACCCTGTTGCCGGGCCTCATTTAGCTTGTGATGAATGATTTTGGAACCAATTCCCTGGCTACGCACTTTTTCAGATACGCCAAAATTGGAAAGGTATAGCTCACCAGGCTTAGGGGTTCGCATTACGCTACCCACATGACGCGAACGCAACATAACGGGAAGCACACCGACATAACCGAAAAAATCCACCATGTTTTTCATGGTGCCATTTAGCAGGCGCTGGTAGTTCTCTCGATCGTAAAAGCAGCCGGTACCAACAACTTCTCCATTTTTAACAGCAACCGTTACATTCGGATGGCCGGCAAAGCCCTTGCCAGATTGAAATTCATAGCGTAGAAAGTCTAAGGTTTTTTGCTTGTAGAGAAAATCGTACAAGTCCATCCCAGAACTGTACATAAGCTCTGCAATACTACCTTTATCATCAAGCTTTGCGGTTCTTACTTCTATCTCCATGACAAATTATCCTATTGGTGATGGGTAGAACAATGTGTCACAGAGATTTGGCGTTAACAAGTGGGCAAATGTAATTTCTATTTAATGCTTATTACTTTAACCAAAAACCACCATGGTTTGACGACTCAAGGCCATCGGTTTGCCTCCTGGGCCCCACAACATGACTGACTGATTGGTATATCCATCTGCTCCCGCCACCATTTCCGCATCAACCCTCCAACCGGAAACCGGCATGTCAGTTATTTCGTCGGTTAAAAATTCCAGCATCCATGTTAAGGAACTACCTTGGCAGGGAGCACTTAAATATGATAATGCGATTGGAGGTATAAAATCCGCGACGGCCACTACATGATATTCACTGGATTGATTTTCCCCAGGCATATCCACTTCCACAACCAAATTGGGGTCGGCCTTAGCAGAAAAAGGCATGCCACCTTGCAACCATCGTGCGGAAAAAAACTGCAAGAAGGTAGGACTCTTACCTGGAAAGTATCGATAGTTACGCGGTTTTTCGCATTTCACTGGCGCCATTTCTGGAACCCTCTCCACCTGAGAAGTTCTCCCCATACCAAAAACCCCAATTACGATGGCAAGCACATTGTCACCATCCATTAACTTGGCTTCAACATGGGTAGCGCTTTTGCCCTGTCGTAATATGATTGCTTTCGCTTCGATATGATTGGAGGAAGGCGGAGCAATAAACGTAGTTTGCAAGGACCGAATGGGAACCTCTGGCACTAAACCTCGCATTACTTTAAGAGCGATGGCCGTTTGCAAGCCACCAAAGATAGCGCGCCCTTGCATCCAGTCAGCATTCACATCCACTATGGCTTCACCGTTCTTCACTTCAATATTATTCATTACTTCGGAAAACAGCATCATACCCTCTTAACTTACTTGCTTAATATCAGACTGGAATTAGACAACAAATATTCAATGAATAGGATAGGCAAAAGTGACATTACGGATTTTCAATAAATTGAATTAGGAAAATGATTTTTTAATATGCGCCCAAACCACGCCAAGATATTCATACCATGCAGATTCGCTCGACCTTAACGCGCGAGCCGAAGGTATCAATCCCCACCAATCGATTTCGCCATCACCGCCATATTTATATTCCGTAGGTGCCGGAATCGGCGTTGCTCCGTATTCTTGATACCACATCATGGTGCGAGGCATATGAATAGCCGAAGTCACCACTGCGAACGCAGCGCCTTTGGTGTATTTGCTCCACTCGATCGCTTCCTCCTCCGTATCTTTTGGGTTGGGCTCGAGCACCATATCACTTCTGGGTACACCAAAACTTTCTGCCACTCGGGCCATGGTTTCAGCCTGTGAAATTTTATCCTGTCCACTGTATCCCGATAACAAAAGTTTCGATCCTGGATTCAATTGATATATTCGAATCCCCTCCATTAATCGCACCATGGAAATACTGGATAACCAACTTGTAATAGGTTTTGCTGAATCACTAGAGTGGTAACCTCCGTGCACTGCAACAAATACAACTGGAGTACCATCATATTGAGGGTATGCTCGCTCTAACGGTGCACCTAATTGATAAGAAATGGCCGGCAGCGACAACAAAAATGTTGCTAATAACGAAACACTCATAACCGCTCTGGCGGTCTTTTTCTTTTTCTTGCGGAATAAAATCAGCGATAACAAGACACCAATTGTAGCCATTGGCAACGGCATTAATAACACGCCTAATATTTTTTTAAGCAAAAAAGGAAACATAATCTTTCCGGATATATATTGGGTATCTACAGAAGAGTCAATCCAGCCTTATAAAAAACAGCATTATCGTATCACCGATTGATCCATTTCCTAACACTAATCGGTTTTACTTTGCTTTCATTTATGTGAACGTTTTCACTCTTTTTCAGCCCCAAGCCTGGCAAAACTTGTGAATTTCATGATCTCAACCTAAAAACTAATAGGTGGACAATTTTTAGAGCTCTAGGGGGGGGTATGGTTTGCTAAACACGGAAAACCCTGGCAACAACAATAACGACTTGGTGTGGGCGCTAGATGCGTTATCTGATAAGAATGCCGCTCAGAAGTTTGTACTGAAGTTTGAAAACAAACTATGCGTTTACTCGCCTTCTGTAAATCAAATCTATTCAAACTACAGCATGCATTTCCCTGCTGAAGAAAATCGCAACTTAATCATTCTGCCGAGCCCCTATGCTTTTCATGATACCTTTAATCATATTAATAGTGGAAGCGTTCTAAAAACCGGCATGCACATTGTACCTGGAGAAGTCATCGGCAAGGACGGTCTTTACTTACTGACGCTATCCAAGTCAAAGCCAGGTAAATTTTCGCCGGTTTCTTTAGCCCAGGCTATCGACAGAATCGTAAGCCAACAACCAAAAGACAATCCTTTTTTACCTATTTTGGTGAAGGGTGACCTAAAGCCTTTTCGGTCAAAAGTACCATGCCTTCATCTGCACCGATTGATACCTGATAAAATAGAAGGCTTATCTCAGTTTGAGGTGAGTGATATTCGAAATTGTCTGCATGAAAAGTTTCTCGCTTTGGCAGAAGTAGCCTAGATAACCTACTAGCCTTAATGGGCTACACAGTCATTTGCCCAGCCTGAACGTCGCTGCCCTGCTCGTTCTAGTGCCTCTTTAAGCGCCTGAAGCGTGACTGGCTTAGTAATATAATCATCCATTCCTATATCCAGAGCCTTTTGTACCTGTTCGTTAGCGGCATTCGCACTTAAACCAATAACGCTGCCTACTACATGACTGTATGAGTTGCGAATTTTAGCGGTGGCTTCATATCCGTCCATAACGGGCATATCACAGTCCATAAAAACAATGTCGTAAACTGTATTCGACTGAGCACAAGCTTCAACTGCCAAGGCACCGTTTTCCACGACCTTTGCCTTAATGCCAAATTTTTTCAACATACGGAGTATCACCACTTGATTAACAGAATTGTCCTCCGCAACCAATACGTTCAGCCCTTTCCAGTCATGGCTTTCCGATTCCTGAAGCATCCCACCACCATTGCTTTCAGTTAGCGCTAACACTTTAATCAGGCAGGATTTTAACTCCTGAAAGCCCACCGGTTCATGTAAAAACAAACAAGCTTGTGATGAATTAGCGATTGGAAACTTTTGATGCTGACCCACTTCAACCAAAGGCAATACAATTTCATTATTATTTACAATATCACAATCACGCACACAATGATTATTCACCATTGCAACGTCAGCACACTTACTCTGCTCTTCTTGCGCAATCTCGCCACACGAAACCGGCAACACTTCCATGCCCCAACGCTCACACATATGCTTATAGGCATTTAACTGGTATTGGTCAGGCTCGGATATCAAAATCCTCTTGCCATTCAAAAGCGTCTCTTCAGAACTTCTACCCGCTCTTAGAGGCAATACTACTTGAATGCACGTACCTTCTCCCTTCTTGCTAAGCATAGTAATGTTGCCATTCATCAATTCTGCCAAATTCTTACAGATCGTTAAACCTAGGCCAGAGCCACCAAATCTCCGGCTAATGGTGCGGTCAGCCTGACTAAAAGCCTGAAACAACCGGCTTTGCTCAGCAACGGATAAACCCACTCCGGTATCCTCCACCTCGATTACAAAACAGCTATCTTTCTCGTTATTCGACCTGGAAGGGTATAGTGAAAGCCGAATAGAGCCTTCATCGGTAAATTTAAAGGCATTACTCAGAAAATTGTTAATAATTTGTTTTACTCGAATCGGATCAAGCTGCACAATCTGCGGTAAATCTTTATCGATTGAAGCGATTAGGGCAATATTTTTTTGGCGGCTTTGTATAGCAAACAATTGAACACATTCATCCACCATTTGTTCTATATCAGTATCAACTGTTTCTATTTCCAGCTTGCCAGATTCAATGCGGGAAAAATCCAAAATATCATTAATAACTTTTAACAAGCTCTGGGTTGACTGAAAAATAGTTTCCACATAACTAAGCGGTTCCGGTGGCAACTTTTCTTTACGTAAAATATCCGCCATAGACAAAACACCATTCATAGGCGTTCTGATCTCATGACTCATTGCAGCTAAAAATTCACTTTTGCTCTGACTTAGCTCACGCGCCTTAGCAGCTTCAAGCTCCGCGATAGCACGGTCCGCTTTAGATTTTTCAGATTCTTGCTTTAATACTTTAATCCGTTCTGCCAGAGCCAAAGATAGGAGCGTCACCTCAAGGAAAGTACCCAACTCCACCAGAGAATCGGTACCCGACAAGGGGATTATGGCAAGTTTATTTAAAGCCATAATGGTAATGCCAACTATCAGGCAAGACCACGCTACAATAAAATATATTGCCGATTGATCACGAGAACGTAATCGCCGAGCGCAAATAATTAAAATGGAAATTGCCATAGTCAATATTACAATTGTGCATATCGGAACAAGTAAGTAGCGATCTAATACCAACAACGATGCTAACAATACCCCACCAGACATGCTTATTCCCTTCAACACTTGATCGTCGCGTGGTGACACCCTTTTCAAATCAAGAAATACGCGGGCAAACCAAGGCCCAAAAATGATAATAATGGGAAGCAGTATTGCCATAGCCAAGCCTGACATTGCGACACCATCCCCCCACAAAAACCTTTGCGCAAAGCCCAAATAAATGAATTGGAAGGCAGTCATAGCAGAAGCCCAAAAGCAATAGAGGATGTAGACTTTATCTCGAATGCCAATATAGAGTAAGGCGTTATAAATGATCATGACCAACATGGCACCAAAAAACAGCGCATGCAACAAAAGCATCGTTTCCTGGTTTTCATAAAATTTTCGTTCTACAAATATCTTTGCATCAAACTGAATACTATAGGGTGAGCGTAAGATCCAAATTAAAGTTCTACCCTCACTGGCAGGTAAAGCCAAGTTAAATGCCGGCGTGTGATTCTGCACTGCCCACTTATGAAAAGGGATGTGCGTACCTGCCTGCTGGTGATCGAAAACGACAGTTGCATCAAGATCTGCAATCAATAAATCGGCTCGTTCTAAAAGGGAATAGCCTGCAGATAAAATGAGTTGAAGAGTTTGTTCAGAGTAATTCGTTACATGAGTTTTAAACCAACACTCTTGACTGGTGAACCCGATATTTACGGGTATATTTTTTACTGGCTTCCATTGCAAATCTTTTTGCAGAATCAGTGCTTTCTGTTGATTGAGGTTTGGCTCGTAGGTTCGACATACACTAAGAAGTTCTGCTGCTTGCAACCCAGAAATATGAGAAACACCCGGTACAGATTGCGCAAAAGAATTCACGGAAAAAAACAGGCAACATAGCACCCCAGACCAAATCAACTGTTTTAGGGAGTGAACGGGTAACATCCTGACAAAAATCGCCTTTTCCTCTCGAACGTGCCGCAGCATGAAGAGCTTCCGGGTAACGTACAAGTATTGCACAACTCCGTTAAACCACAAAACAGTCACCCGCCATGGAGAAATTTGATATTCAAGCAACTACCTGATAAATATATACAAATCGATGCATTGGAATAGACTAAATCAACAAGATTAATTTTCCGGTTCGCGTTAGATTTCCCCTCCAGCATTAACCCCTTTAAGGAAAGTATCATGCTACGTCGCACCAAAATTGTTGCTACCATCGGCCCAGCTTGCGATAACGACTTCACGCTCATGCAGCTGATCAATGCCGGTGTCAACGTCTTCAGGCTGAATTTTTCCCATGGGGATCGCAACACGCATATGACAACGGCACAAAAAATTCGTAACGTTTCCCAAAACTTACAAAAAAGCGTCGCCATATTAGCTGATCTGCAGGGCCCTAAAATTCGCATAGCTCGTTTTACCGATGGTCAAGCCAACCTGGAAAATGGAGCAACTTTTATTCTCGATGCCAATTACGATGAGGAAGCAGGCAATGCCGACATCGTTGGACTGGGCTATAAAGAGCTGCCCAACGATTGTAACCCAGGGGATACTCTTCTACTAAACGATGGCCTCATTGAACTACAGGTAGACGATGTAGATGGCAGCACCGTAAAATGCACGGTGATTGCCGGAGGAATCATCTCTAACAATAAAGGTGTAAATCGCCGTGGCGGTGGTCTTTCTGCAGAATCACTAACAGACAAAGACAAACAAGACATTATCTGCGCAGCTGAGATGGACGTGGATTATCTCGCTTTATCGTTTCCACGTAACGCTGCTGATGTAGAAGAAGCGCGCCAACTGTTCCAAACAGCCGGAGGTAATGGTGGCATTGTTGCCAAAATCGAACGCGCAGAGGCCGTAGCAGACGACGACACTTTGGATGAAATCATCCTCGCCTCCGATGGCGTCATGGTGGCTCGCGGTGATTTGGCCGTTGAAATTGGTGACCCCGAACTGGTTGGAGTACAAAAGCATATTACCTGGCGCGCACGACAGCTTAATCGTTTTACCATTACGGCCACGCAAATGATGGAATCCATGATCAACAATCCACAGCCCACTCGTGCAGAAGTTTCGGATGTGGCAAACGCCGTATACGATGGAACCGATGCGGTTATGTTGTCAGCAGAATCCGCCACAGGTAAATTTCCTGTTGAAACAGTATCTGCCATGCACAAAATCATATTGGGGGCGGAACGTTCCTACCAAATGCGTGACTTGCTGAAAAAAGACGATCACACCCCCACGTCAATAGATGAATCAATTGCCACTGCTGCTATGCAAGTAGCCAATCGTTTGCAAGGTGTTAAGGCCATCATCGCCATGACGGAAACCGGCGCCACACCAATCATGATGTCGCGCATCCGGTCTGGGCTACCCATTTTTGCTTTTACCCCCCACGCCAAAACCCAACGTAGATTAGCTGTGTACCGCGGTATTCAAACGGTTAATTTTGATAGCGCGGCCATTGCACCAAACCAAGTTAATCAAAGTGTAGTGGCTCAACTGATGGAACTTGGCGTACTCCATAATGGCGACAAAACCATCCTGACCAAAGGCGATTATGTAAACGTAAATGGGGGCACCAACACTATGAAAATAGTCGAAGTAGGGAGCGCCTTTCACTAGCCAAGGAACAAATCTATTTAGCTTTTCATTAAGTTTGATAAAAAATGATCAACTTATAGAAAACTGTTATAGATATCCGCGGGCTAAATTCCGTTCTTTCGATAAGCTTAATAGAATGGGGTTTGGAGGTTTGAATGCATTTAAATAGAGACGTACATCTAGCCAAGATTCTTCTGGTGGATGACAACCCGGTAAACTTACAAGTACTTACGGGTATTCTAAAAAAAGATGGTTACTCCTCCATAACAGCGACTACTGAACCCACCCAAGTACTATCACTTTACAAGCAACATCACTATGACCTGATTATTCTGGACATTCACATGCCAGAGTTAACAGGTTTCGATGTAATGTCACAATTAAATACGCACTTCCCTTCGGATTTTCTTCCCATCATCGTGCTTACCGCTGATGACTATGGAGAAACTCGCGACCAAGCTCTGGCCAGCGGCGCACGCGATTTTATGCGCAAGCCATTTAATAATCGGGAAGTATTGTTGCGAGCACGCAACCTTATTGAAACCGTATTTCTACATAAGGAACTACTGAATCAAAACGAAATGCTAGACCAAAGAGTGCGTGAACGAACTGAGCAACTCTATTATTCACAGGTTAAATTAATTGAATGCCTGGGCAAAGCCGCAGAGTTTAAAGATAACGAAACGGGTATGCATGTGGTTCGAATCAGTAAATCGACCGGCATCATTGCTCGTGCTATGGGTCTACCTCAACATGATGTAGAGCTGATTGAACAAGCCAGCCCCATGCATGACATTGGTAAAATTGGCATTCCAGATCGCATTTTATTAAAACCTGGAAAACTGGAAGGAGAAGAGTGGCTTACCATGCAAAGCCACTCTCTGCTGGGTGCCAATATTTTAGATGACGACAAAAACGATTCAGAGCTGCTAAAAATGGCAGCGGAGATCGCGCTAACTCATCACGAACGCTGGGATGGAAAAGGTTACCCCTCAGGCTTACAAGGAGAAGAAATCCCCTTATACACTCGCATCACAACCGTATGTGACGTATTTGATGCACTAACCTCTCGACGCCCTTACAAAGATCCATGGTCAAACGAAAAAGCTCTGCAATATATAAAATCGCAAAGTGGCTCTGCATTCGACCCTAAAATTGTTACCTGCTTTGAAGCGGTTCTGGAAGATATCATTGAGGTAAAAAATACCTATCCAGACCCACCGGAAGACGAAGCCACCTTTAATCACGCCTTTCAGGCTTCGGGTAATTAACGGTTCCGCAACACCGTTACCTGCTCACCTCCGATACCCCAATTATCTGTATTCACTTCATCAATCACCACTACGGTGGTATTGGGGTTTTTACCCAACACATCCACTAAAAGCTGTGTAGCTCCGGCAATCAATATTTTCTTTTGTTGCGGCGTTACGCTTTCATCAGTCACTTTTATGTTGATATAGGGCACGGTGCAACTCTCCTACTTTCAAAAAAACGACTATGGGCGCTCCATGAGCCTAAACTCACCAACACGAGCGCAATGGTTAATCCATACGTTAATGGCTCATCAAAAACATATAGGGCAGAAAAACCTGCCAGCACCGGCACCAAAGCCATTAATGAACCCATGGTGGCTGGCCCCAAGCGCCTGACTGCCTGCATATAACAGATCATTTGAATCACGGTGGCAAGAAAGCCCTGATAAAATGCCTGCAAAGCAATATCATTCCAACTCGCCTGGGTGATATTTTTTGGCAACCATAAAATGTACACAGGCAGATAGACCGCTGCTGTTACCACCGCCAAACTGATCGTGACCTGCCAGGGAGTAATTTGCCAACGCTTTACCAACACGGTAAATAACGCCCAGCAAGCAGCAGCCGCAACAAACCAACCGTGACCTGCATTAAAGCCTTCGGAACCCCACCACTGTGCCAACAACAAACAACCAATACCCACACTCATCACCAGCACACCAATCCATTTGTTGGCAGCAAAGCGCTCATGATTTACCAAAGCTGCAAATACAATGGTCAACATAGGCAAAGTGCCAGGCATCAGCACCGCCGCATGAGACGCTGGCGCCAGCTGAAACCCCTGAAACGCACACAGCGCATAGGCCAGCCCACCCAACAAAGCAGATACAACAATACGCCCTTGCAACAAATTAAATCGTTGCCAAATTAGCCATATGGGTAACACCACCAAACTACAGGTTAAATAGCGAATAGCAATCACGTCATTGGGATTAAGCGGCCCCAAGCCACCTTGGCGCGAAACCAAAATAAACCCTGTCCAGATAACCACTGCAGCCATTCCGAACATGTACCCACTTCTTTCCATTCCACAGTCCTCATTCACAACAAGCTCATCTTAACCACATCGATATTTCTTTAACAGTGAATAAAAATGAACGATACTTTCATTATTTATGAAAAGCCAATTTCAGTGGAGCACCCCTTTCAATGGAAATATCCGATTTATTGGTATTTAAAACCGTGGCCCAAGAAGGCGGCATCAGCAAAGCTGCCGCTAAACTGCATCGAGTACCCTCCAATATCACCGCTCGCGTGCAAAAACTGGAACAGGAACTGGGCACACAATTATTCGTTAGAAATAAAAACCGACTAAGCACCTCAGCAGCCGGTATTCAACTGCTGCACTACGCTGAAAAAATATTAAACTTGGCTGACCAGGCCATTAACGAACTGAACGCTAAAAGCCCCAATGGCACGCTAAAAATTGGCGCCATGGAAGCAGCGGCCACTACTCACTTGGCGCCTATTTTAAAAGAGTATCACCTACAATTTCCCGATGTTGATCTGGTAATGCGAACTGCTCCAACCGGCAACCTGATCTCAATGGTGTTACAGGGGGAACTGGATGTGGCCTTTGTTGCAGACCCACCAGAAGATGAACGCTTAAGCCGACAACTGGCATTTAAGGAAACGCTGGTGTTAGTTTCGAGCTTGGATTACCCACGAATCACACAACCCACTCAACTAAAAGCCGACAAGCCTTTGCTGGGCTTCAACCCAAGCTGCACTTACCGGAAACGGCTAGAAGCCTGGGTTAAAACCTCAGAGCGCGCATTCAATGTGGTAGAAATCGCCTCCTACGCCACCTTGCTAAATTGCGCTGCTGCCGGAATGGGGGTTGGCTTGGTTCCCGAATCGTTAATCGCCCTATACCCATTTCCAGACACATTGAAAGTTCACCGCCTTTCCAGGCAGTGGAATCAATCAAAAACCTACTTAATTTGGCGTACGGGCTTTAATAACATCACCATAAAAGCGTTTGCCAACATGGTGAAAGATTAAATTTTATTGAGTGGAATTTTTAAGTAGCTAACGCCGTTATCTTCCGCATCAGGTATCTGCCCCGCACGAATATTTACTTGTAACGCAGGAAGAATCAGTACCGGCGCAGCAAGCTTGGCATTCTTGTCATTGCGGGTTGCGACAAACTCTTCGGCGCTGGTATTTTCGCTCAACAATACATTATGTTTGCGCTGCTCTGCCACCGTGGTTTCCCATTTTGCTTCTCGCCCATTGGGCAAATAGTCATGACACATAAACATGCGGGTATCATCGGGTAAAGAAAATAAGAATTGAATAGAATCGTATAACGCCTGGGCGTCGCCACCGGGAAAATCGGTGCGAGCAGTACCGTAATCAGGCATAAACAAAGTATCACCAACAAACACCGCGTCTTCGATTTTATAGCTTACGCACGCTGGCGTGTGTCCAGGAGTGAACAACACTTCACCCTGCAGGCCACCAATGGAAAAACGCTCACCTGATTGAAATAAATAATCAAATTGCGAGCCATCCACCGGGAACTGTTCACCCAAGTTATACAGCTTGGCAAAGTGCTGCTGCACTTTGTTTATGTGCTCACCAATGGCAACTTTACCACCCAGCTGTTGCTTCAACCATTGCGCGGCGCTCAGATGATCCGCATGGGCGTGAGTTTCTAAAATCCATTCCACATGCAATGCGTTCTGCTTCACATAGTCCACGATCTGTTGGGCAGATTGAGTCGTGATTCGAGCAGAACGAGGCTCAAAATCCAAAACCGGATCTACAATGGCGCAAGCGTCCCCCTCTTCTCCATGCACAACATAGCTAACAGTAAATGTTGCCGGATCAAAAAACGCTTTTACTACAGGTGTTTGCATGGACTCGCTCATAAGGCCTCCCGCTGAGAAGGAATACTTGCCAATTTCATCAATTGGCATTATATTAGAATTATCTAATTTAGCAAATACTGAAACAAACAAAGATCCATGAATACCGATTTTCACTCTATGCAGGAGCATGCCACTGCCGCCTCTGAATTTATGCAGGCGCTATCCAACCCCAACAGGTTAATGATCCTGTGTGCCCTAACCGATGGCGAGCTGTGCGTGAGTGATCTCAATAATCAACTCAACCTTTCGCAATCGGCTTTGTCGCAACACTTGGGTGTATTGCGCAAACAAAACTTAGTGCAAACCCGACGCGAATCTCAAACCATTTATTATTCCGTGACACCAGGCCCCGCTTTGGAAATTGTGGCGCTGCTACAACAACATTTTTGTGAAGACAAATAGGAACAAAGCCATGCTAAACGATCAGCCCTTAGAAATTCCCTTTCTATGCACACCGCAACCGGATTTACTTTGCAGCGGCATGCCAAGCGATAACGACCTGCAAAACGCCGCAAAAAAAGGCATTAAAACGGTTATTAATTTATGCCCCGTGGAGGAAACCCCTGCCGCGGAAGAAGGCCAAGTGCACGCGTTAGGCATGCAGTACATCAACATACCCATTCGCAGCGGGCAGGATTTAACACCACACAACGCAAAGCAATTGGCAGACCTGGTGGAAGACTGTAATAACCACCCATTGCTGGTTCACTGCCGAAGCTCCAATCGTGTTGGCGCATTGTTTGCGTTAAAAGCATTTTGGTTTGACGGTAAATCGGAGCAAGAGGCTTTGGCATTTGGTCGTGCAGCTGGCCTAACCAAGCTGGAAGAAGGCGTAAAAATGCTTATGAAGCAACAGCCTTCTGTTTAACTCATCACCAGAGGACAGCTTAACTATGCTATCCGCGTTTTTGGGCATTATCGTAGGATTAATATTGGGGCTCACCGGCGCAGGTGGCTCTGTGCTCGCAGTGCCCCTATTAATTTGGGGCATCGGCTGGACTCTACCACAAGCTGCCCCCACCGCATTGTTAGCGGTTAGCGCGGCGGCGATTCTTGGCACCATCAGCGCCTGGCCCCAAGGCATTGTTCGTTACAAAGCAGCATTGATGTTATCCATTTCCGGTTTGCTCACTGCTCCCCTGGGCCTAATGGCTGCACACGAATTACCGGTTTCTATTTTGAGTGGATTGTTTGCGGGCGTGCTTGCCTTAGTGAGTATGAAGATGTTTCGGCAGGCATTAAAAGCACCAGAAGAAGCCAGGATCGTGCGAGCAGGCTTAAAAGACGCCAAGGAAAATCCCAGCGAGCCCGTGTGCAAAATGGATCCCTCCACCGGTAAATTAAGGTGGACCAAACCCTGCGCCATAGCCATTTCTGGCAGCGGCTTAATCACAGGCTTTTTATCCGGCTTATTAGGTGTGGGTGGCGGCTTTGTGATTGTTCCAGCTTTACGTGCAGTTACGGATTTATCGTTTCATTCTGCTGTAGCCACATCTTTGATGGCCATTGCCATTACCAGCGCAGGCACGGTAGGAATATCCATTTATCAAGGACAAGCATTACCCTGGGATGTTGCCATGCCTTTTGTGGGCGGCGCTTTGGTAGGAATGCTATTAGGCAGAGTGAGCGCCAGCAAAATCGCCGGCCCCACTTTGCAGAAGATGTTTGCTGTTGGCATGCTGCTGGTGAGTGTGGGCATGATCATGACCGCCCTCAACAGCATGCACATTTAGCAAAGCTTTTAGATGCGTACCTAAAAAGGGTTGCGCAGAATAATCGTCTCGTAACGATCTGGGCCAGTGGAAATAATATCAATGGGCGCACCCACGGCTTCTTCCAATTTTTTCACATAAGCCAACGCATTGGCTGGCAGCTCTTCCATGGATTTTGCGCCAAACGTAGACTCAGACCAACCTGGGATTTCTTCGTATATAGGCTGCAAGCCATCATAATCTGCTGCATCAACAGGGAAAGACTCGATCTTGTTACCATCTGCATCTTCATAGCCCATACAGATGCGAATGGTATCCAAACCATCCAATACATCCAGCTTGGTGAGACACAAACCACTTACTGAGTTGATCTGCATGGCACGGCGCAGCGCCACTGCATCGAACCAACCACAACGCCGGGTACGACCGGTGGTCGTGCCAAACTCATGACCTTTCTCGCGCAGATGATCACTCACTTCATCAAATAATTCGGTAGGAAATGGCCCAGAGCCCACGCGAGTGGTGTAAGCCTTGGTGATACCCATTACGTAGTCCAAATACAACGGACCAAAGCCAGAACCGGTGGCAGTACCGCCTGCACTGGTGTTGGAAGAGGTCACAAAAGGATAAGTACCGTGGTCAATATCCAACAACGTACCCTGTGCGCCTTCAAACAAAATGTTGTCGCCAGCCATGCGATGCTGATGCAAAATTTCAGTCACATCCGCCACCATGGGTTTCAGCTGCTCACCCATTTCCATGGTTTCATCCAGCAATTTTTGGAAATCCAAGACTTCGGCTTTGTAGTAATGCTTTAGAGTAAAGTTATGGTAATCCAATACCTCACCCAATTTGGAGGCAAAGCGCTCACGGTGGAAGATATCACCCAAGCGCAAACCTCGTCGGGCCACTTTATCTTCATAAGCAGGCCCAATTCCGCGCCCTGTGGTGCCAATGGCGGCATTGCCACGGGCCACTTCACGAGCACGATCCAATGCCACGTGGTAAGGCAGTATCAAGGGACACGCTGGACTTAAACGCAAACGCTCACGCACCGGTACACCACGCTCTTCCAGCATGGCCATTTCTTTCAGCAGGGCATCGGGAGCCAGCACCACACCGTTACCAATCACACATTTTACGTTGTCACGCAAGATGCCCGACGGAATCAAATGCAGAGCAGTCTTTTCTCCGTTGATTACCAAAGTATGACCAGCATTATGGCCACCTTGAAAACGCACCACACAGGCTACGCGATCGGTCAGCAGATCAACGATTTTACCTTTACCTTCATCACCCCATTGGGTGCCCAGAATTACAACGCTCTTGCCCATTGCTTTTGTCTCTATCAATAAACGGCTATGAATTGGAAACGGCTTGTGTGGTCCATCCGGATGACGATTTCACTAATTGCTGATCGCAATGCAGTGACTGAGCATCCTGCTCCGTATCGAAGGCTTGAACCACGACACTGCCTTCGTTACGTAATGATTGAATTGCCTGCTGCAAATCAGCGTCTTGACCGCTGTTTACCGGCGCAAAAATTCGTGTGGGTGCAGCCTGTGCCCGAACTCGACTTACCAAGCGCGCTAAGTCAGTACTAAAACCGGTTGCCGGACGCGCGCGACCAAACACTTCACCGATATGATCATAGCGACCACCATTGGCGATGGCCTGCCCCATACCTGGCACATAGGCACTGAATACTGGGCCAGTGTGGTAGTGATAACCACGCAGCTCACCCAAGTCAAAATACAGAGTAACATCCCCGTGAGAGGCTTGTAGCGCCGTTGCGATATTTTCCAGATCGGCAAGGGCCGCTTGCACAGATTGAGGTGCTTGCGCCAAAGTTTGTTTGGCCTGCTGCAATATGGATTCATCGCCAGCCAGGCTGACCAATGATCGCAACATGGCGTTTAAATTGGTATCGCTTACGTTTTCTTCCAGGAAGGCTTCCAGCTCTGGCACAGCCTTGCGTTGGAATATTTCGAACAGTTGCCATTCCTGGTCATTAGATAAACCGGCTTCAGCAGCCAAAGCCCGGTAAATGGCCACATGCCCCAAATCCAAGTGCACGGCTTCGCAGCCACCCTTGGCCAGGGTTTGCAACATCAACCCGATCACTTCGATATCACTTTCAATACTGGAGTGACCATAAATTTCGGCGCCAATTTGAATCAGGCTACGACTGGCAGCCAGACTTTCCGGTTTGGCATGCAGCACATGGCCTGCATAGCACAGGCGGGTAACCCCTTCACGCTTCAGTGTATGCGCATCAATTCGGGCTACCTGGGGCGTCATGTCGGCACGCATCCCCATCAAACGGCCCGTCAGCTGATCAGTCAGCTTGAAGGTTTGCAGGGCCAGATCGTTGCCGGCTCCGGTTAACAGGGATTCCAGATATTCCACCAGTGGAGGAAATACCTGTTCGTAGCCCCAGGAACGATACAGATCCAGCAAGTCACGGCGCAATTGTTCTAATTTCGCCGCCTGTGGAGGCAGAATTTCATCAATACCGTCGGGAAGTAACCATCGATCTGCTGTTGACATAATGCTTCGCTGTTCAAATTGAGCCCACAAAAAAACCGGGGGAGCGCCCCGGTTTCCTCATTGTACCACGCTTCCTCAGCGCGGGTTACCTTTATTCTGTCTTCATGTGCTTGAAGAATTCCCCATCGGGTTTCACCAGAATCAGGTCACTTTTATCGCGGAATACATCGCGATAAGCTTCCATGGAGCGGTAAAAGCCATAAAAATCAGGGTCTTTCTGATAGGCCTTGGCATAGATGGCGGCAGATTCTGCGTCACCGGCACCCCTTAGCTCTTCTGCTTGACGATAAGCCGATGCCAGAATTTCTGTACGCTCACGATCCGCAGCTGCGCGAATCCCTTCTGCCAGCTCATTACCACGGGCACGATGGCTGCGAGCTTCCCGCTCCCGCTCAGCACGCATACGCTCATATACTGATCCACTTACGTTGGAAGGCAGCTCGATACGCTTCACGCGAATCTCCACCACGTCAATACCCAAGTCACTTTGGGCTTTCTTATCCACAGACTCGGTAAGATCTACCACCAACTCTTCACGCTCACCGGATACCACTTCATACACGGTGCGCTCACCAAATTGGTTACGCAGGCCTTCATTTACCCGAGGAGCCAACAACAAGCGCACTCGCGCTTCCTGGCCGCCACCAGTGGCAACGTAAAACTGCTTAACATTCTCAATGCGCCACATAACGTAGGAATCCACAATCAGACGCTTCTTCTCTTGCGTAAGATATTCTTCCTGACGCATTTCCATAACGCGAATACGACCATCGAAAATTCGCGGCTCATGCATAATCGGGTATTTGAAATGAATGCCTGGCTGTAGATCGTCACGCACTACCTCACCAAATTTCAGCAATACGCCACGCTCGCTTTCTTTAATGGTAAAGATGGAAGCGGAAGCAATAATGGCAACGATGGCCAACAGAGCCAGAACTAATGTGCTTTTCGAGTTCATTAGCGGTTCTCCCATCGGTTTTCACGTGACTTTCTTATGCGTTCTAAACCACGCACGGTGTCAGCCGGTTTGGAGGTGCTGTTTTTCGACTGTTGCACACTGGAAGCATCGGGCATGGTCAACGTGGGGCTTTGACGCTGTTGCTCCAGAATTTTATCAATGGGCAGATACATCATGTTGTTGCCACCATCCACGTCTACCATCACTTTGGAGGTATTACCCAAAAC
>JBFKSL010000024.1:0-16915 GCA_041626995.1 Ketobacter sp.
ACCTTGTAGATCTTTCTCAAACCACATACTTCAACATGTGGATAAACCCTGATGCAGGCCAGGATTATACACTGGAAATTAATCTTCAGGAAGATGATAACAATGACAATGCATTTATGGCCTTCACTTTTTATGCAATCCAACACGCCATAGCCATCCAACTCTGGCATAGTGAGGTCTAGAAATACCATCTCGCCTTTTCCAGCTCGAATGGCTTCCATCCCTTCCACTCCATTGGTTGCCAAGGTGATATCCACTTCCCAACCCTCAGGAAGGGAGCGTTTCACCTGCTTTCGTGCCATGGCAGAGTCATCACAAATTAAAAGAGGTATGGACATGCTGCTCCTATCCGTTGCCCATGAATTTTAGGGGTGTCTAATCAGTATAGACGCTTTCAGAGCTGCGCAAATAACCAATGACAATGAAGGCAAATCATCTGCCACAAAAAAAGCCCACTCTGCTGAGCGGGCTTTTTGCAACGGCTTTGGTTTAGAAAGCAAGCAGTTAGGCGTTTTCTACCGGTATCTTGCCGATCTTCGCCTGCCAGATCTTGGGTGCTGTATTGTGAACCGAAGTACCTTCGGAATCCACAGCCACAGTCACTGGCATATCTTCCACTACGAACTCATGAATCGCTTCCATGCCCAGATCTTCAAAGGCCACAATACGTGATTTACGTATGGCTTTGGATACCAGGTAAGCTGCTCCACCTACGGCCATTAGGTATACCGCTTTGTGGTTTTTAATAGCTTCAATGGCAGTAGGACCACGCTCAGCTTTGCCCACCATGCCCAGCAAACCCGTTTCTGCCAACATGGTTTCGGTAAATTTATCCATTCGCGTAGAGGTAGTGGGTCCAGCAGGGCCAACCACTTCATCGCGCACAGGGTCAACCGGCCCTACGTAGTAGATGAACTTATCTTTGAAGTCCACGGGCAGTTTTTCGCCCTTAGAAAGCATGTCCACCATGCGTTTGTGGGCCGCGTCACGGCCTGTCAACAACGTGCCAGATAACAATAATGTGTCGCCAGGCTTCCAGCTTTGCACTTCTTCAGGGGTAACGCTATCAAGGTCTACACGTTTTGCGGCATCACCACCGGCCATGGCGATTTCTGGCCAATCTTCCAGCTTGGGTACGGGCAAATCCGCCACTCCGCTGCCATCCAATACGAAGTGAGCATGACGGGTAGCCGCACAGTTAGGAATCATGGCTACGGGCAATGAAGCCGCATGGGTTGGATAATCTTTGATTTTGATGTCCACAACCGTGGTCAAACCACCCAAGCCCTGCGCACCAATACCCAAAGCATTCACCTTATCGAACAGCTCTAAACGCAGCTCTTCAACTCGGTTACTAGGGCCGCGCTTTTGCAGTTCATGAATGTCGATTGGATCCATTAAGGATTCTTTTGCCAGCACCATGGCTTTCTCTGCTGTACCACCAATTCCTATACCCAACATACCTGGAGGACACCAACCTGCTCCCATGGTGGGAACGGTTTTCAACACCCAATCTACAATGCTATCGCTGGGGTTCAGCATTGCCATTTTGGATTTATTTTCAGAGCCGCCGCCTTTCGCAGCAATATGAACGTCGACAGTATCGCCTTCCACCACTTCGTAGTGAATCACTGCCGGGGTGTTATCTTTGGTATTTTTACGAGCACCGGCAGGGTCGTCCAAAATAGAAGCGCGCAACACGTTATCTGGGTTGTTGTAGGCACGGCGAACGCCTTCGTTCACCATGTCTGTCACGCTCATGTTGGCATCCCATTGCACGTTCATGCCTATTTTTAAGAATACGGTTACGATTCCAGTATCCTGACAAATGGGACGGTGGCCTTCTGCACACATACGTGAATTGATAAGGATCTGCGCCATGGCATCTTTCGCTGCGGGAGACTCCTCGTTCTCATAGGCCTCGTTTACAGCCTTGATGAAATCTGTGGGATGGTAATAAGAAATGTATTGCAGACTGTCTGCAATACTCTGAATAAAATCGTCCTGGCGAATAGCGGCCATAACCCAATCCTCTCTGTTAATCCTGCACTTCAAATAGCGGCGGCATTTTAGCCCAAATGACGGGCCAATTCATCCACAAGCTGCTTTGCCCCTTTAGGGTGCATATCCATAAAGCTCAGAATCTTAGCGTTCACCAAACCAGGTTTTTCCAAGTGGCAGAAATGACCCGCCCCCATTACCCGATAAAGCTCAACGCCCATGGGAAAATCCTTCTCCACCATAGCAGAATCAAATAGGCGAGTATCAATACAGCCATCCTGGTTACCCGTAATCATTAAACAGGGAACATCGATGGAGCCTTTCAAAGCAGCGCGGCCACGCTTATGTTCTTCATGCCACAAGCCAAACAAGCAACGATAATAGCCCAATGCAGCATTACGGGTAACGGGATTCAACGCCATATCCACCGCGCCACTAACCATCTCCTGAGGCACGCGCCAATCAGGAGACCAACGTTGCCATAGATTACGAATAAGCTGGCCATGGTTTCGCGCCAGCGCCCATTCGGATATTCCACGCAATTGAAAAAAAGCCATATACCAGGATTTGATCAGCTGGGTGGGCACCGACAACATGCCCTTACCAAAGTGCTTTAGCGAAGGAATGGCGATACTGGTGAAAGAAAAAAAGCGCTCAGGAAACATGGAAACCGCCATCCAGCCGGTAACTGCCCCCCAATCATGGCCGATAAGGTGCACTTTCTCCTCTCCCATGTAATCTATCCAACTTAATAATTCACGACTTAAATCCGTTGGGAAATAACGATTTGAGGGGGAAACGCTGCAACTTTCGTAACCAGGCATCACGGGCACCAAAACCCGGTAACCGGAATTAACCAGACTAGGCACTAAATGGCTATATGTGTTTACGGTATCAGGAAAACCGTGAAGACAAATGACAAGTGGCCCCGGCCCATCAAAAAACTGGGCAGAAAATGTTCTTTTTTCACAGACTTTTTGCAAAATTTGAGGTTTAATTCTCTTGACTGCTGAGAAAAGCGATGACTGGGCGTGTGGGAACACTTAGCGGACTCCGTTAGATTTCCATTCACCTTTATTATAGTGCCAACTATCAGGTTAGGTGACAATCAACGCAGATAGGCATGGACACGGAGTAGCGAAGGACGCTTTACATGAATGGGCCGTTAAAAGTACCTACAACGGAAAGAACACAACACCTGTTGTTTGATGCCAACAGCAAAAAACTTGCATCGGAAATCAAAGATTTGCCCTATGTGGACATTCCCACAGCGCTGATGCTCGCCCACAGAAAGCTGCACACGTTCAACCGCTTTGCTCTATCGCCCGCTAAACGCCTGCAGCTCGTCGGACCATTTCATTATGCCTTCACCCGTTTTGTGGATTACTACCGCAATCAAATGCAGGGTGGAATCTATTCCAAAGAATTGGATGTTAACGAGCAGGACAACCTGCTGGACTTCATTCAGGAACTGGGCTTCGCTTACAAGCACATTATTCAAGACACGCTGGCCAAAAACAAACGCCCTGCTGGTTTTGCCACGGCTTTGTATATGGCCATGAACTACCAGTTTTACCATGGCCTTTTATCCTACAACCGAGGCCGCATGCTAAAGCCTTCTCATTGGCGGGATATTCATTATTTGTATTTCCTGGGTTGCGAACTGGGCCAAGAAGAGAAAGAAATTTCTACACCCGATGAACGCAACGTTACCTTAACCAATCTTTATAAACGTTGCCTGTTACTTGGCTTGGCTTCGCCTCATTCCATGATGGCAGAAGACCAGTGGCGCGCCACAGACTACATTATTCGTTATGCCTCCATGCTGGATTTGATCAAGCCCAGCAGCATTAGCATGGCAACGGAATCCTATTATGTAGATGGCAACTGCACACTTCCCGCCAATATTCCCTGCTATGACGGTGCACAAATTGCGTCTTTGGAAAGCTGCCGGGTATTGGATCTTTCCAAGCTGCTGGATAACGTACACAAGCATTATCAATCCATCAAAATGGGTGAATCCCTGCGTGCGGTGCATTTGAAACAAATGCCGCGAGCCCAAGCGGTGGATTTACTGAATAACCTATATAACAATTGGTCGCGCAACACCTTACGCCAGCACGAGCGCCTACCCATAGATGAACAAATTGGCTTGGTTTGGGGCCTTGAAAACATCTGCACTATGCTTGATCCAGAACAGCGGCGCATGGCCATTGTGCACAACCGCAATGCAGGTAGCGATAAACGCGCCTGGTCAAAAGGCAGCGACGAGAGCAAAACCGGGTTGCGGGTACAGCTAAGCGGCGACCCATCCCGCTTCCCAGAAGCCGGACAAGTTGTGGCCATGATCCGCCAAAAGGGCAAATCGAAAAAACTATACTTGGGATTAGTAAGATGGGCAGCCATCAGCCGCGATGAATCTCCCCATTGCGGTATTAAGTTTTTATCTGGTACTACCACCAAAGTGTCTATTTATCGCCCTGATGAAGAGGCCGATAACCGTAACGGCTTACTGATTTGGCAACAGTCAAAGCGGGATGGCCGAACTCACGCACTGATTGTAACCCCAAACGGTTTGTTAAAAGCCAATTCAGAAGCCCGCATTCATGCTGTGGGGCATAACGACCCATACGATATTCGCATCAACAACATCACCCATCGCAGCCGTAATGTGGATGTTTTTTCTGTAGAAATTATTGAGTATTAGTATCGAAGAGTTGCGCTAGTGGTATCTGCCATTGCTCAGTGCAACTCTGCATGCCCGCCCCATAAATTTCAATTAGCTTTTGCTGCCAAGGCTCTTTACTTCGAAGATCCAATTCAATGGTTTTGCCAAAACAGTCTTCAAATAAATGCGCCAACGAATATTTGTGCAAGTCACGACTGAGCGTAATACCACCTTCAGAGTTACGACTCACCAAATGGATGCCAACCAGCGTATCCATATAATATTCCCACTGCGAACCCAGAATCCATGGCATGCCTTCCAACAACTTGGACTCATCCGCCACCTCTCCCTTGCCCTGATCCCGATATAACACCTCCAAGATCGAAAGCAAGTTACCAAGAGAAGAATGGGATTGAAGCTTCCCAACTTTAAAATTTGTCATAGCTTGAACAATTTCAGCGCCCAACAACAAAATCTGCCAGGAAACCAACACCCAAATCAGAAAAATAGGTACTGCCGCAAAAGCACCATAAACCAACTCGTAGGAGGGAAACAGGGTGATAAATAAAGTCATAGCCCGGCGCGCTAAATCAAAAAACAACGCTGCGATTAACCCTCCCAACAGACCATGCTTTATAGGCACCCGCGTTTTAGGAATAGCAATATATGCCAGTGAAAACGCGCAGCTGCTCATCAAAATGGGTAACATACCCAATACGAACTTTTGCGTACCCGCCAATGGCACCATGTCGTATATGACTTTTAAAGACGCAATATAGGAGGAAATAGCAAAGGCACCCCCCATCATCACTGGCCCCAGACTTAACAGCGCCCAATACAACAGAAACCCGTTTACCCCTTTACGAGATTCGGTAACATGCCAAATCGTATTGAAGGAAGTTTCGATCTTACGCAGCATCAGTACCGATGTAACAAATAACATGACCACACCGATACTGGTTAAATTCGACGCCTGCTGTGAAAAGCCCTGTAAATGCTCTTGTAATTGAGTTCCAGTGGCGGGCACAAAATGATTGAAGAGAAAGTGCTGAATCTTATCTTCCATTTCCTTCAATTCAGGAATCAACGCCAATATGGAAAACACCACCGTCATCATAGGGACAATGGCAAACAATGAAGTGAACGCCAAGTAGAAGGCTGAACGGGAATTGTCGTGCCGAAGAAAGGAAATCACCACATAGCGAACAAATGCCACTGGCGGATACTCCAAGGCCTTCCTTAGAAATGTAAAGTGGCTGATCAAGCGAATACCTCTGCTGATTGAGAGCCTTTAGCAAACTAAAGGTTTTTCCCGATATGATTAGTCTATACAATAGACCGCAATTCCAACAACTTATCTTGCATCTCCATCATGGTTCAAATTTATCACAACCCCCGCTGCTCCAAATCACGTGAAACGCTAAAACTGTTACAGGACAAAGGCATTGAGCCTGAAGTGATTCTGTATTTGGAAACACCGCCAGATGTTAAAACCATCAAAGCTCTGCTGAAAAAACTAGGCAAACCACCTATTGAGGCCATGCGTACCAAAGAGGCTGAGTTTAAAGAGCAAGGTTTGAATCAGGATGGCATTAAGGATGAGCAGTTGATTCAAGCCATGGCAGATACTCCCAAGCTTATCGAGCGCCCGATTGTTGTGAATGGCGATAAAGCTGCACTGGGCCGCCCACCAGAACAGGTACTGGATATTCTGTGAGCTGTACTGTATTAGTCCTTTATTACAGCCGCGGTGGTAACACCAAAGCCATGGCAAAAGCCATTGCCCGTGGTGTGGAGAAAGTGTCCGGCGTGGAAGCGATGCTACGCACCGTGCCTGCGGTTAGCGCAGAAACCCAAGAAGCCAAGCCAGATATTCCTGATGAGGGCGATCTATACGCGAGCCTGGACGATCTGGCCCTGTGCGATGGTTTGATCATCGGCTCCCCAACCCGCTTCGGCAATATGGCGGCACCATTAAAGTACTTTTTAGACAGTAGCAGCTCGCTGTGGATGAAGGGTTCGCTGATCAATAAACCAGCAGCAGTTTTCACATCAACTAGCAGTCTCCATGGTGGCCAGGAAAGCACCTTACTATCAATGATGCTTCCGCTGCTTCATCACGGTATGGTTTTCGCCGGTTTGCCCTATAACAATTCGGCTTTGGTACAAACTCAGGCCGGTGGCACCCCCTATGGAGCAAGTCACTGGGCTGGAATGGATAACCGCCCCCTGGATGAGAATGAAACTATCCTGTGCGAAGCACAAGGAACACGGGTGGCCGAACTGGCATTGCGTTTAAAATCATGACCCAACTTTTACTGGAATCACTGCAACGTAAGGCAGACATCAGCTATAAATTGACTCTGGGTAGTCTGATTGCCCTATTACTGTTGTTTACTGCCTGGTTTCTTTTGCTTAACCCACCTGCACACCCCTGGATCATCCTTGGCTTGCACTTTATTCCTTTGGTGCCGTTTTTACCCGGAATACTGCGCAAGAACCCTCGCACGTTTGTTTGGTTGTGCTTTGTAATTCTGTTGTATTTTTGCCAAGGGGTGATGAACGCCTTTGCCCTACCCTTGCTGCTGGGCAAGCTCGGCTTAACAGAAACCCTACTCACGGTTGTGTTGTTTTGCTCTGCCATGATGGCTGCGCGCTACTATGCTCAACTGCAGCGGTATCAAACCACACAGGTCGAGCGTGAATAATTACGTTTTACAAACAAAGCCATATTGGTCAAGATATAGGTAAACTATTCTTAACTTTTCACCGGGTTATTAGCATGGACAGGCAATCACGGCGGCTGTTATCTAAAACGGCTGCATTTTTTTTCGTGTGTTTTATGGGCTCTGCTCTTTTACATGGCTGCTCAACTGCAACCAAAGAAACGCCCTACACTGTAAGCACTCAACCAGAGCCAGCAACACAGACCGAACAAAGCGCAGATTCCAAGCCAACAGAACCCAACAACAGTGGCATTCGAGCGGAACACAAACCCATCCCCTTCGAGCAAGTGTTAAAGGAAGAAGAGCAAAAGAAAACACAACAAAAGGTATATCTAGGCAAAAGCGGCAAACCCAAAGTGCCACCAGCCCTGAAGCAACCAGAAACAACGCCCAAAGCTGAACCTAAAAAAGAAGAAATAGCGGTGAAGCCTGATGTGGTCGTGAAAGCACCCAAACCGACGCCAACAACACCAGACGTATCTGCGGAACCGGTTCAATTCAGTATAGAAGAACTCCCCATCACCATCGCTGATAACTGGATTCTAAAAACCGACTTATCTCAATGCAGTTTACACAGCCAAACCCAAACCCTGGACGATGGCGCCGGCAAAACACCCATTACCCTAATTCTAAGCGCCACAAACTGGTTACTAAAAACAAAATCGGATATTGACCTTTCCTATAAAAACACCGGAATCGACTTGGACACAGGTGAACATTTCGATTTAGAAACCGTAGTAAAAGACACAAACCTGGAATTCACCAAACAGAAAGAAGCCATGATCGCAGCTTTCAAACAGGCTAGCACTGCCACTTTCTCCATTGGCTTCTGGCCCACTTGGCCGGTAACGGAGCCTCGCACCTTTACCATTTCCGTTTCTCATTTCGCCAGCGCCCATCAGGCCTGGCAAAGCTGCAACCAAATGCTTACTGCTCGCTAAAAGGATTACAACATGGGATTACGTTTAAAATTCAACCTGGTGTTAATCATCACCACACTGATTGGCTTGGGCATTTCCGGTGTGGTAGCCAACAAAATTCTTCAGGACAACGCTCGTGAAGAAGTGTTGGAAATGGCGGGCATCATGATGGAGAGCGCCATCGCCGTGCGCAGCTACACCGTAAATGAAGTGCGCCCTTTACTGAAAGTGCAACAACGCCGTAGCTTTATCCCGCAAACTGTACCCGCCTATGCGGCTCACCGCTACATTAAAAAACTGCAAGAAAGCCATGAAGATTACAGCTACAAAGAAGCCACTCTAAACCCAACCAACCCCGCTAATCGCGCTACAGAGTGGGAAGCAGACATCGTAAACTGGTTTCGTAACCACAGTGACTCCAATGAGCTTGTAGGTGAACGTGACACGCCCACAGGCCCTCAATTGTACTTTAGCCGTCCGATCACCATTAAGAACCCTGGCTGCCTCGGGTGCCATAGCACCCCAGCTGAAGCCCCACAGACGCTCATTGATACCTATGGCTCAAACAATGGTTTTGGCTGGAAACTGAATGAAACCATTGGCGCACAAATCGTATCGGTTCCCATGTCTTTACCGTTACAGCGTGCAGAGCAAACCTTTATTACCTTTATGATTGCTCTGGTGAGCATTTTTGTTGTAATCACCATTATTCTTAACCTGCTGCTACACTTTGTGATAATCAAGCCGGTACGCGCCATGTCCAGCAAAACCGACGAAATCAGCCTAGGTAAACTGGATGTAGAAGAATTGGAAGTAAGCGGCAGCGACGAAATTTCCAGCCTTGGCCGATCCTTTAACCGCATGCATCGCAGCCTACGCAACGCTGTGGATATGCTAGACGAGACTATTTAGTAATACATGAGTACACAATCCCCCATTCCACAAAACATCGCTAAATACACCATAGAAAACATCTTGGGCAGCGGTGCTATGGGGATTGTGTACAAGGGCTACGACAGCCAGATCGAGCGCCCTGTAGCGATTAAAGTACTGCATCAGCATTTACGCGAGGGAGAACACGGCCAAGACCTGGAACTGCGTTTTTTGCAGGAAGCCAAAGCAGCTGCACGCTGTCTTCACCCCAATATCGTGACCATTTTTGATTTCGGTAACGATGATGCACCCTACATTGTGATGGAATTCGTAGAAGGCATTGAACTAAAAGCGCATTTGAAGAGCGATATTTTTATATCACTGCCCTCTGCCACAGATATCACCATTCAGGTATTGGAAGCATTGCTCCATGCCCACGATAAAGGCATTGTCCACCGAGACATAAAACCCGCCAATATTATCTTGTTGGAAAACGGTGCCGTAAAAGTTTCGGATTTTGGTGTGGCAAGACTGGATACTTCGGAACTCACCAGCACCGGGTTTATGGTAGGCACGCCAAACTACATGTCGCCAGAGGGCTTACAAGGCCGACAGGTAGATAACCGTTCTGACATATATAGTACCGGCGTGCTGTTCTATGAACTGCTCACCAGAGAGCGCCCCTCCAAAGAAATGGAATTGGAAAATAATTTAGAGCGACTCAATAACATCACGCACCTTTCCGGACAAAACGTTCGCTCTATAAAACCTATCCTTCGCCGAGCGCTACAACCTAACCCCACTCAACGCTATCAAAGTGCCAGTGAGTTTATCGATCAATTAAAAACCATAGATGATATGGACTTAACCCTGGCTACCACCGCCCACTTTCCCAGGCCAGAAAATTACAAAGCGGTTCCGCCACAGGAAGCTCATGCATTTTCATCCAGTCAATGGAGTGATGATGTTCTGCAATCTTTAGAGCAATCCCTGGCAAAATATGTGGGCCCCATGGCGAAACTACTGGTGAAAAAGAACAGCCGGAACGCAACCAGCATTGAACAGCTGGTCACCAACCTCACTCAACATATTCCCAATGAAGATGAACGCAGCCAATTTAAAAAAGCCATGGAAAAAACCGGCATTTCCCATGCAGGCCTGGCCTCCTCTTCTGCTGTCCCCTCTTCAAGTTCACAGCCGCAGGAACAGGCTACTCAATTAGCAGACAGCCAAATCAGTGATCAAAAGCTACAAAAGCTTTCCACCATATTGGCATTTTTTGTGGGCCCCTTGGCGGGACGAGTCGTGAAAAAGTATTCAAAGCGATATGCCACTCTGCCAGACCTTGTAGAAGCACTTGCCAAACAAATCCCCGATGAACATGAGCGGCAACAGTTTTTGAAAAAAGCCAATCAACTGTAGCCGCAGAGCAAATTATTCCACCATTAGAGCAGCTGCATCCAACAGTCGGCAAGCATAGCCATACTCATTGTCGTACCAAACCTGCACCTTCACCATATTGTCGTTTATGACACGGGTAGATAAACCATGCACGATGCCGGAATGGCTATCACCTAATATATCGGTGGAAACAAGCGGGTCATCGGTGTAATCCAATACACCATTTAGCTCACCCTCCGCAGCCTCTTTTAGGCTCAGGTTCACTTGCTCGGGTGTAACCGTCTTCTTCAACACGGCTACAATATCAGTAATTGCTCCATCGGGTACCGGCACTCGTAACGCCATGGCGGAAATCTTACCTTTCATTTCTGGCAGCACCAATTCGGTAGCCTTATCCGAGCCGGTGCTGGTAGGAATTATATTTACCGCCCCTGCTCGACCACGAATCATTTTTTTATTGGGTTCATCCACCATACCCTGGGAGACTGTATATCCATGCACCGTGGTAACCATCACACTTTCCACCCCAAAAGTATCGTTCAATACTTTTAATGGAGGTGCCAATGAATTGGTCGTACAAGATGCATTGGAGACAATATGGTGTTCTGCTGCTTTGTAAGCCCCCTGATTGGCGCCCATCACTAAGGTTAAATCGGCTGTTGCAGACGGTGCACTAATTAACACTTTTTTTGCCCCCGCCTCCTGATGAAATGCTGCTTTATCGTGGTGGGTAAAAACACCGGTGCAATCAATTACCAAATCGATATCCAAAGCGTCCCAGGGCAAGGCGTGAGGGTCTGACTCGTGATAGAACTTAATGGTGTTTCCATTGATCGTTAGGTGGTCTTCTCCATGTTCAATATCTGCCTTAAAACGCCCATGCACGGAATCATACTTTAGTAAGTAAGCAATATTTTCCACTGTTACCAGATCATTTACTGCCACTACTTCAAAAGAGGAAGGCTGGTTATAGGTATACTCACGCAAAATTAACCGGCCAATTCGACCCAACCCATTAATTGCGACTTTCTTTTTCGCGCTCACAGCTTGCTCCTTACCTCATGGTAAATAAAACTTTGGTGATGAGCTTATTCCTGCTCAATTCGACGTTTTGATTTGCTTGCTTCCTGTTGCAATTCGGCTTGGGTGAGAAGTTTTTCCTTGGCACCCTGATGCTTAAGCACAGACTCTGCATTAGTCATCGCTAAGTGAATACACTCTTTAATATTAGCTCCCTGCATGTAGATTGCAGTAAAAGTTGACGCAAATGCGTCTCCAGCACCCGTCGTTTCTAATACTTCTAATCCTTCAGCAGGTGAAGCAAAATAATAATGTTCACGATCATAAAGATGTACCCCTTCCGAACCATCGGTTATAACAAACACTTTGGCGGTTAACCGCTCCGCCATTGCTAGTAACAAACCCTTGGCACTGGGACGCTCGTTAAAGTTTTCACCCAAAAACTTACAAGCCTCCTCCAAGTTCATAATCAGTACTTCAACTTTCGTCAACAATGGCATTAATGCTTTGTAACCCATCTCGGCCTGGTAATTACTGGGATTAAATGCCACACGGTAGTGTTGCTGACTCAATAACGACACTACGGTATCAAAACTACTACCCAGCATGCTGGCCAGATACACCCACTGGGTATCAAAAGGCTCTATCTCCTCGGAACGAAGGCTGTTATTTGCACCTTTAAAAGCCAAGATAGTGCGATCATGGGCAAAGCTGTTCAAAATAATCGATAGGCCCGTGGTACCTTCTCTCGGCCCAATAAAATCAATTTTCTCATCTTGTAGTTTACGAATAACAAAATCGCCATTACCATCGTCGCCGATTTTTCCTAAATACGCTGTGGTTAAACCCAATCTGGCAAAAGTGGTTGCACAATTCGTTCCGCCTCCACCCACTGCAAGATTTAACTCTTTTATTAAAATTTTGCTTCCCAAGGGAAACGCTATTAGTTTTTCCTGCATGGTGGGGGTTTCGATACGAATCAACTCTGAATCCGTATCAGCAAACTGATCTACCGTAGCGCTACCAATAGCAACAATATCGTATTTCTTCAAAGCGGTTTCCCTGCCTGTTGATAAAGCTCAATATAAGACTGAGCACTGTGGCCCCAATCAAAGTTTTGCTTCATCGCGGTTTGTTGTATTTTATTCCAGGCTTTACGCCGGCTAAAAAAGGCAATGGCACGACAAACAGCTTCCTGAAGTGCCTGGGTAGTCTGCACCTCAAATACAAAACCCGTACAGGTTTCCTGCTTAATTGAATCCTCATCCACATCTACAACCGTGTCGATTAAACCACCAGTAGCCCGCACAATGGGCAAGGTGCCATAACGCAAACTGTAAATTTGATTCAGTCCGCAAGGTTCGTAACGGGAGGGCATAACAAATAGATCACTGCCGGCTTCAATTTGATGGGCCAAAGTTTCATTATAACCCACGGTAACCGATACGGTTTTAGGATTAGCTCGTGCGAGTTCCAGTAGCTGGTTTTCTATTTGAGGATCACCGCTACCCAGTATCACCCATTGAACCTTTTCATCTTGCAAGTTCTGAATAGTTTCTACCAACCAATCCATACCCTTCTGGTGCACCAAGCGGCTCACAGCACCAACCAGGGGAGCGGATTTGCTTAACCGCAATCCCAATTGACGCTGCAAGTCCAGCTTGTTCTTTGTTTTGTTTTCCAGGTTTTGAGCTGAATAATGAAACTTAATATGTGGATCAGTTTGCGGGTTCCACACTTCGTAATCCGCGCCATTAAGGATTCCCACCAACTTATGCTGATAGTGCTTCAATAAACCAGACATGCCGCAAGCCAGCGGCTCATGGAGAATTTCCCTAGCATAGGTCGGACTTACGGTGGTAACCCAGTCAGAAAACACAACTCCCGCTTTTAGGAAAGAAAAGTTGTCGTAGAACTCCAAATACTCATAACTCCACCACTGTGGAGGCAAGCTTAAATAATCATAGCAAGCGCGATCAAAAACACCTTGGTACGCTAAGTTATGAATGGTGAATACGCTTTTTACGTCAAATCCATACAATGCAACAAATGCGGGCACCAAACCGGTTTGCCAGTCATTACAGTGCACCAAATCAAAGCTAATGGGATATGGACTTTCCAGTGGATTTAACAGGTTTACCACCGCTCGACAAAATTGAGAAAAACGATCTGCGTTGTCGTGCCAATCATTTCCCTCAGCATCGACATAAGGGCCACCTTCGCGATCAAACAGACTTTCAGAACACACCAACAACAACGTTATATTGCTGCTTGGGAGCTGGTGCTGCTGCAAAGTCACATCGCTACGTAAATACAAATCATTGAATACAAACTCTTTTTTAGTCGGCCCCAACTGATCAATTACAGACCGATAACCCGGTAGCACGATGGTAATGTTCTTATCTAGCGCCGACATGGCTAATGGCAAGGAATAACTAACATCCGCCAACCCCCCGGTTTTAATTAAGGGGTAGAGTTCGCTGGTGGCAAAAAGTACGTTCATTCGATTAATTACATTGTTATATGAATGGCTATGGATTTAGTCGTAAAAAGAATAACTATATAAAACTACTGTATCATGACGCAAAGTCCACTGCAGTATCTGATTCCCAACTTAGGGTTGATTAAAATCAAAAACACCTTTACAAAATAATCTATGCTGTAAGTAGAAGGGTCAAAAATAATTCTTAATTTAGCAGTATGATGGCCCTTAAACAGGGATGGATTTTTCTTTTTATGAGTACTGCTATGCCAAACCCAAAAAACTTATCGTCCTGGTTGGAGTTAAGCCGCCTTCAAGCAGGAATATCAAAAACGACTCTAAGCTCTCTGTTCTCACAAGACTCTAAACGCTTTCAGGACTTTTCCATGGAATGCGGTAGCCTGTTTGTGGATTACTCGAAAAACTTTATCGACCGGCCCATTATGGATCAATTGCTGAAGCTGGCAAAAGAGCAATCTCTGGATCAGGCTATTAAAAAGATTAGCAACGGTTCCCCAATAAATGAAAGCATACCCGCTGTACCTTACACGAGTATGCGCGATCCAGCACTACCGCCCATTATTCTCGAAGGAAAAGATATAGCGGCTAGCATTCGCAACAACAAGTTTCATATGGCCCGAATTTGCGATGAGGTTCGCTCATGGAAATGGCGAGGTTTCAGCGACCGACCCATCACCGATGTGGTTACCCTGGGTGTGGGCGGTGCAGCCAATGGTACCGAAGCAGTCACCCGAGCGCTAAAAGCGTTTCAAACCTCGTCCATGAATTTCCATTTTATAGCCAATGCGGATTCTGAGTCCTTACGCCAACTGCTAAGCAGGCTACAACCTGATAGCACCCTATTCATTATCTCCAGCAAAAGTTTTAGAACCCAGGAAACTTTGCAAAACGCTAATTTGGCCAAGCAATGGATCGAATCTACAACCCAAGCTCAAGAGGCAAAGAAGCTGCATTTTCTGGCCATTACCGCCCAAAAGGAAGCTGCCATTGAGTTTGGTATTCATGAAGACAACATTCTGCCAGTTTGGGATTGGCTTCCAGGACGCTATTCCCTTTGGTCGGCAGCAGGTTTACCGGTGGCGCTTGCCATCGGTATGGAGCGCTTTGAGCAATTGCTAGCGGGCGCCCATAAAATGGATGATCACTTCACAACGCAACCTCTACAGAACAACCTTCCGGTTATTCTTGGCTTACTGAGTATTTGGTATATCAATTTCTGGAAGGCAACTCACCATGCCGTTTTGCCCTATACAGAGGCTTTAGAGCTCTTACCCGGTTTTGTACAACATTGCCTTATGGAAGCTAACGGGAAATCAGTAGATACTAACGGCAATACCGTAAATTACAATACAGCCCCGGTCATTTGGGGTACTGCGGGCACCAGTAGCCAGCACACATATTTTCAACTGTTGCATCAAGGCACTCACACCATTCCCGCCGACTTTATTATTGCCATCTCACAACCAGTGTCTGGCAACAATCGCAGTTCATTTATTCAGCTTCTAGCCCAAACCGAGGCTTTAATGAAGGGTGACAAGGAAGGAAACATCCTTGATCACGAAGCACCCTCGCACGAACAGATTTTGCCTGGCAACAAGCCTTCCACCACGATTCTGCTAAAAGAGCTTTCTCCATTCGCTTTAGGCCAATTATTGGCCTTATACGAACACATTGCCTTGGTGCAAAGTGTTATATGGAATCTAAACCCATTCTCCCATTGGGGTACAGAACTCACCAAGCGATACAGCTCCAGCTTTGCTTACACCAACGCCAATGAGTTAACTAAGCAAGCTCACGACCCTTCCACCCTGGGGTTACTCAAACAATATAAAACGTGGAAACACCCCATTGACCATTCAACTGATGCCACGTTAAAACAAGAGGTCGAAGAAAACAGTTACCCCTTTTTCTGAAGCACCAGCCCTGCCAAAGGCGGCAGGGTAATTTCAATACTGGCTTCATGCCCCATAGCGGTAATTGCATCGGTTGAAATCTCGACACCATTTGAGACATTACTGCCACCATAAAAAACAGAATCAGAATTTAGAATTTCTGCATAAATGCCTTCTTCTGGCACACCAATACGATAATTTTCACGCACCATCGGAGTAAAATTCAACACCACCACCACAAGCTCATGACCACTCTTACGCACATAGCTGACAACCGATTGGCTGTTATCATGGCAGTCTATCCACTCAAATCCATGGTGATCAAAATCGTAGAAATACAAAGCTTTGCAGCTTTGATAGAGATGATTCAAATCTCTAACCAATGATTGCACACCTTTTTGCCAGTCGTGCTCTAGCAAGTGCCAATCCAGGGATTGATCATGACACCACTCACGCCCCTGACCAAATTCACCACCCATAAATAACAGTTTTTTGCCTGGATGAGTAAACAGGTACGTAAACAACAACCGCAAATTGGCGAATTGTTGCCAACCATCTCCCGGCATTTTTTCCAACAGCGACCGTTTTCCGTGCACCACCTCATCATGGGAGAGTGGCAACACAAAGTTTTCTGAAAACGCATACAGCAAACTAAAAGTCAGTTTATCGTGATGGTATTTGCGATGAATGGGATCTTGAGTAAAGTATTGCAAGGAATCGTTCATCCATCCCATATTCCATTTCATGCTAAAACCCAGCCCGCCCAAATATACTGGACGCGAAACCTGTGGCCAGGCGGTGGATTCTTCGGCCATCATCAGTGCCCCAGGAAAATCCTGATGAATTTTCTCGTTTACTCGACGAATGAAATGAATGGCATCCAGGTTTTCATTGCCTCCAAATTGGTTCGG
>JBFKSL010000025.1:0-16420 GCA_041626995.1 Ketobacter sp.
GTTTGGAAGCCTATTGCGCACCGTTTTATCACCCTATGGCGGAAGGTATTGCACTGGAAGGCATGCGCCTAATCAAAGAGCATTTGCCCATTGTTTATAAAGATGGTGCTAATCTGTATTCACGTACCCAAATGTTGGTGGCATCCACCATGGGAGCAACGGCGTTTCAACGGGGCTTGGGTGGTATGCACGCTATCGCCCATAGTTTAGGGGCATTATTCGATGCTCATCATGGCACACTGAATGCGATCTTGATGCCCTATGTGTTAAGTGCAAACCGTGATTCAATTAAAGAGCCTATAGAGCGTTTAAGTCGTTATTTGGGGTTGGAAGAAAGCAACTTTGATGGGTTTATGGAGTGGCTGATCAGCTTTCGAATCAAATTGGCCATTCCGCAAACCCTGACTGAAATTGGAATCGATGAAGCTGAGGCAGAAAAAGTCGGGCAGATGTCAGTACAAGATCCGTCATCGGGTGGTAACCCGGTTGTCTTTACAGCGCAACAATACTCTGAAATCTTTCGATGCGCTGTACGGGGGACATTGCCCGTTTCCATAGCAAATTAGATTTTGGTTGCAAACAAATTATCCCACCGTTGTTTGCGCCAAACTGACACTGCGAACGTCGTTGCCCGCATTGAAGAAATCCTGCCAACGTTTTATTAAAAAGCGATCATCCACCTGCCAGGGGTGAAAGTCGGGACGAAAATATTGCACGTAATCCTTAAACATTAAAGGCAATAGCCCAGGCTTGTTATCTTTGTACGTGCCGAAATAGAACAGGGCTAAATCCTTCCAAGTTGAAGGCTTGCTTAGTTCGCCATCTTTATACAGAAGATACATTTGACGGCTGAAAATAGCGCTGGCAATCCACAGGCTTAACACAGAAAAACCATACAGGCGCCGCGCATAATTACCGTCGACGTGTTGGTAAACATCAAAGCAAACGGATTTGTGTTCTATTTCTTCCACCGTATGCCAAATCAACATGGCGGCGATTTCGTCGTAGTCTTCCACCCAGCGGCCACTGTCGCTTAAAAAAGCATGAGACATGATCGAGGTTAAGTGCTCAGCACCCGTGGTAAAACTGAATTGCGTGGTGGGTTGAGAGTTGCCTAGGATGTAATCGTTGATGGTGAGAAAAAGCGTATCCAGTTTTTCCAGGCCGGGGTAGTCTTGCGCTTTTAATAAATCGTTAAATTTGCGATGTTCAAAGGCATGGTGGCCTTCTTGCCCACAGAAGTAACGAGCATCCTGTTTTAATTTTTCATCGGTAATCAGGTTGCGGTAATTGCGCATGGTTTCTAAAAAGAATTCCTCGCCCATGGGAAGAATGCAAGAAAGCGCGTTCATAAAATGGGTTTTGATGGGATCACCGTGGGCCCAGTTGTTGCGATAGCCCTGTTCCAAAGTAAAGCCCATGCGTCGTGGTTTGATATCCACGTCGACGGGTGTTCGGCTTCCCTGGTCCGGATATTTAAGGGCGTTCCATTGTCGCTTTACGCTGGAGAATAAACCCATAAGCTATTTTCCGAAAGAATCAAAAGAGAAACTGCTACGGCCCACATAATCTACTACGCGAGGCGCCAGTCGTTTGGCAAAATACATGGCCCAGCTTTCTGGTGAAATGGGTTGTACACCGATATTTTTTTCAATGGCTTCAATGATTCCTAATGCCACTTTCTCAGGTGTGTAGTTGCGTTTTTTATAAAAGTCATTGATTTTGTTTTTTACCGAATCGTCTTTACCAGGGTCGCCTTCAAATAAGGTTTTGGAAACAATATTGGTGTTGATAATGCCAGGGCAGACTGCCGAAACACCAATGCCGTATTCATGCAGGTCAGCACGTAAAGACTCGCTAAAACCCAACACAGCAAACTTAGATGTGGTGTAAATGGGCATTTCTTTTGGTGCTATAAATGCCGCAGCACTGGCCACATTCACAATATGGCCAGTACCCTGTTCAATCATGTTGGGTACAAATACATGGCAACCATGCACAACGCCTTTAACGTTAATGTCCAAAACCTTATTCCAGGTTTTTATGGTGGTGTCCACAAAACGTCCCGCCACACCAATGCCGGCATTATTAATTAAGATATCCAGCGCTGGATGTTTATCATGAACCGCTTTGGCTACTTTGCGCATGTCTGTTACCGAAGCCACATTAGCCAGCATGGTTTCACAACGCCCTCCTTTCTGTTCGATCATGGTGGCGGTTTGGGTCAGGCCGCTTTCATCAATATCGGTTAACCAAACCAACGCGCCCCGTTGTGCTAACTCAAGCGCTGTGGCGCGGCCAATACCCGAGCCGGCACCAGTAACCAGTGCTACTTTGTTTTTAAAATTTTTCACAGTGCCTGCTCCTGTTGTTCGATTTGATTTACATAATCAATTATGAGTTTTGCCACTTGCTTGGAATGTGAGCGTAACGCCCAATGATTGGCGTCCAAAGTGCGGCGAGTAAGATTGACAACATAACGTTCCAAATCATCAAAGATATAGGGGCGAATAAAAGGATCGTTTTGTAGCATAACCAACTGTACGGGCAGTTGAATGCCGCCGGGTTGCGGTATGGGCGGAGGAAAGAAGGCGTTTTGCCGATAGAGCTCAATGGTGTTCAATGTAATCTGGCTGATCTCTTCGGAATTGTGCTGTAAGTAAGGATCGTCTGCGTTCACACCGCCGGCTTTCATAGTTAAAGGCCAAATCCATTTCCCTAAAGGCCCAAATAGGGCTTCAGGAAAAGCGGGAATATGCATGGCAAAGATATACCAGGAATGGGAAAGCTGGCCAAAGGCTTTGCGAACTTGATTGATGTTAGCAGAGCGAACCTGATCGTTAATCCAATTCCACAGCAGGCCCACATGGGGGCCGGAAATACTGGTATAGCTGCGCAGGCTGGAAACGTAGCGCGCTTCCGTAACATAGGACCAACACAGTGCGCTCCCCCAGTCGTGCGCCACCAAGTGAACTTTTTTATCACCCACGCAGGCGTTAATGACGGCCCAAATGTCCGGAATCACCTGGTCAATTCGAAACGCCGCTTTTTGGCTGGGGCAGCTGCTTTTGCCAGCGCCGCGCAAGTCCAGGGTTAGCACATGAAAGTGGGGCAGCAGCTCTAAAACCACATTCGACCAAACTCGATGATCGTCTGGAAAGCCATGTACCAGTAGCAGGGTGGGGCAGCTTGGGTCGCCCTGTTCTGTCACCCATATGCGTTCCTGGCCTGACTGAACGTAATACTGCTTCAGGCTCAATGGGGTTCCCTCTGTAAGTCGTTATTTTACTTATAAAGTGTTAAGACTAGCCTTTCGTTAGTGAGCCTGCCTGTGGCTTATTGACAATCGTGTGTCATTATCGGACAGTAAACACCATGTCCATTGCTTACATTCCAGCCCGTCATTTTCGTACTTTATTGCAACTGCTTGAAGAGCAGAGCCATGGCGTGGCACCCATTTTGGCTGCTGCGGGTTTGCCTGAAGAATTTAAGCATCAAACTCAGGACAGTTATCTCACCTTAGAGCAAGTGCAGACTTTGATAGAGCATGCTGTGCATCTATCCGGCTCATCCTGTCTAGGGGTGTATTTGGGCCACCGTTTGAATCTGTCTGCCCACGGCGTGGTGGGTTTTGCAGGGCTTAGTGCTGCAACCATGGGAGATGCCTTGCGGGTGGCACAGCGCTTTCAGGCTTTGATCATGCCGTTGTTACAGCTTGAGGTGGAGCAACAGCAGCAGGTTACTTGGGTGCGGGTAAGCATGGTCACAGAACTGGCTGAACCCAGTAAAAAGTTTCTGCTTGATGCTCTACTATCATCCATCTACATACAGGGAACCTTCCTACATACGGGTGTTATAAAGGATGTGACTGCTTACATACCCTACCCTTCAGAGCAATATGAGCAAGCCGCGAAAGACGCTTTCCCGAATGTGGAAATCCGTTATGGCCACGACCAATTGTGTGTCAGCTTTCCAAACCAGCTGGTGGAAGCGCCATTGGCGTTGGCTGACAGGCAAACCCACGAGCATGCCCTGCGGCAGTGTGAGGCGCTGTTGGAAGCCATGCCTCGCCCTGGTGGCCTGGCAGAGCAGATTCGATTGCAATTGATGCAGGCTGGCCCGCCGTTTCCTTCTTTGGAGCAACTCGCTCAGCAGCAGTATATGTCGGAGCGCACATTACGGCGGCACTTATTGCAGGACAATATTCGTTGGCGGGATCTGTTGGCGGAGGTAAAAATGACCTTGGCCAAGCAGTATCTTATGAGTGGTCAGGACAATATCACCGCCATTGCCCTGAAGTTAGGCTATCAGGACAGCGCAAACTTCTCCCGCGCTTTTCGCCAATATACCGGCTTGAGCCCATCGGATTGGCGTCAATATTGATCCTCATTTTGGTGCGCCCTGGACCTATTAATGTTGAAATTGAATAAAAAATGATCTTTTTCCTGGTGCCTTGCTATAAGAATCTCTCTATTCATACCAAAAAGTATGTTTCTAATGCAGTTTAGAAATAATGATCATAGATATCTGATTTTATAGATAAAAACGCAATCGAAAAAAATCAAAAATAAGTTAGCAAACTTCTCTAGGTCGACTATAAATAATCTTACCTCTTGAAGATGCTGATTAATTTGAGGATTTTGATATGCCAAAGAGCGCGGGAAAAACAAAAGCGAAAGCCAAAATAAAAGCGAACGCTGAAGAAGCTAACGTAATTACCTATGACGATGGGCGTGATCGTACTTTAAGTTCCAGAGAGTCTGAGCGTAAAAAGCTAGAAGAAGACATGGCTCGTTTTTTAAATGGTGGTGGAGAAATCCAACAGGTTGAGCGCAACGTGCGCATGGACCCACCCCGCAAGCCGCAATCCAATTACGGCAGTCGCCCAATTTAAGGTTTCACACTCTTATTGCGTGAATTTAAGGCCCTGACCTGTGAAGGTTGGGGCTTTTTTTCCAAAACCTTAGGGTAATTTAAGCAATACTTTTACTGCAGGATCAAGATTCTTGCTGTTGATATAACCAATATAGCGCGAGTCCTGTTGCACCAAGCGAACCACGTCCTCATCGTGTTCCACTTCTGCTGGAGGCGGGTTGTTACCGGTAAAAATCAAACGTGACCAATAGGAATTTAATTGGTTAACACTTTTTCCGTGAAGTTTTTGATGGAAATTGGCTTTGATATCAAAGTGTTTTGGCCGTTCCAGGGGCACAACCTTTGCGCCGCTGGGAAGGGCAAATGCCCGGCCTAAATAGATATTACTGACTAACGATAAGCTAATGGATTCTTCAGGAAAGTTTTTGTTGGCAATCAACAACACTTCAGCATTGGCCAAGCTGGAGAACAATAAACTGGCAAGGATAATGATGGAGAATTTTTTCATCGTCATCCCTCCCTAAAATATCCCGTTGATCGACACACTGTACACTTCCGTGCCTTCTTTCAATCCTTGAAAGTTATTCACGTTCAAAAGATTATAGAAGTAATCGTACTGAAATTTAATATTTATATTCGCGCTGGCATCAAAGCGAATACCCAGGCTGTTATTTTCCAAGTTTATCGGCTTGAATATCTGGGGGTACTGGGCTTTGTGGGCGTTTTCTGCTTCAGTAAACGAATAAGTTGCATAGGGCATCCAACGCCCCAGTTGGTAGCCTACGGTGGCGTGACTTTGTTTGCCTTCCCGTACCACGTTCCACTCAGATTCTGCGTAGCTAAGCTCCACCAGTGTATATAAATTTTCACCCGTGTACATAAACCCCGTAATATATTGCGAGGCTTGATCATCCTGTTGTCCCAAAAATGATAAAAAGGGAACATTGCTAAAGTCGATGCTGATATCGGATTTGGTAAAGGCTAATCGAAAACCAAAGTTTTGGTAATTGAGTAAATAATTTCCGCCCCAGATTTCTTCTATGGATGTGGTAATACCATTGGGGAAAGTCCCTTCAGTGGCGCCAACAAATAAACTCAGGTGATGGGTGAAATCACCATTGTAAAATCGATAATGTGCATCTGCCCCCTCATAGTCGGCGAGAGAGGTTATGTAAAAACCCACAGGAGGCCTTACCCAGGGGTAGGCAAAACCAACGTCCAGTGATTCAGAATAATAATATAAAGGCAGACGCAAACGGCCAGCGCGAAAGGATATTTCATTGGTGGCCTGATATTTTATAAAGGCCCATTCCACTTCTGTTTGCCATTCATCAAACGCGGTTGCTACCCCTTGAATAGTGGCAGACCAATCATCACTGATTTTAAAATCCGCTTGCAGGCCTGCTCTGGTATCGGTGCTGTAATTCAACTTTTCAGTAAATTCTCGATCGGCGCTGCCAAAATCCACATCAGATTTAGTGGCGCTTACGGTGGCAAAACCGCTGATTCTTAAGCGTTGGTTTTGCTGCATTAGCTCATCGGTTAGTGCATCTATTTTTGCATTTGTTTTGTTGTCGCCTTTGGCTACTTGTTTCTCAAGTTGTTCAATGCGCTGGAGTAATTCCGTTATTTCGTTAGCTTGGAGGGGGCTGGACCAAAAGGATATGATAAGAAGAGTTAAAACAAATTTGATTAGATAAGTGGTCGTAGTATTCAAGCTAGCAAATCCAAATGCATTTATGAATTAATTAAAGTATTGCAGAAGATTCTGGATTTTCCAGCAAGGGGATAGCGCCGGTAAAAAACAGGCGCTATTAAGATTGATTTTATTTTACGGTTAATAGAACTTTTACATCCGGTGTTAATGATTCGCTCTCAATATAGCCAATTAGGTTTTCGTTACCTTTGACCAGCTCAATCACTTCTTCATCGTCATCAATTTCGTTTGGTGGTGCGTTCTTGCCAGTGAAAATCAAACGCGACCAGTAGGCATTAAGTTGGCCTAAGGTTTTTCCCGTTACGAAACTGTGAAAGGCTTCTTTTGCGGGGTTGTCTTTGGTACGTTCCACTGGAATTAAGCGATAGCCGTCACCGGTGGAAAATGCTTTTCCTAGGAAAACGTTTGCCACCAATGTTTTGTCCAATGAATCGGCGGGCATTTTTGAATTGGCAATAAGAACCACATCGGCATTCGCCAGTGAGGAAAAAGCCATGCTTGCAGTAATTGCTAAAAGTGTTTTCTTTAACATGATCTTCCCTCCTTAGAAAACCGCGTTTACGTTGATGGTGTATACGTCGGTGCCTTCCTTGAGCGCAGCGCCAGTTGTTTGGTAGTCAACACTAAAGTTTGCGTTAAAGTCATGAATATCATACAGGTGATCGTATTGAGCTTTTATGTTCACCTGTTGACTGACTTGCCACATTACCCCCATGGCAGTGTTTCTAACGTGTGTTGGTGGTAGCAGCGTAGGGAAGCTAGCAGAATCCTCGTCGTAGGATGAATTCTTCGAGTAGCTGATATAGGGTGTCCAGTCACCATAGTGATAGCCAATGCTTAGTTGGGAAGCCTCGGCTGAGCGAACAATATTCCATTCCGTAGGGGATTTCCAAGCCTCTAGCATGACCAAAAACGTGCCGTCATCGTAAGTGAGCGCGGTGGTATAGTAGTGTATTCGATCTTCCTGTAGGCCTAATGCGCCTACAATTGAATCGACGTCTGTTCTCATTGCTTGAGCGCGCCAGCTAAGGGCTTTGTAGCCAACGGTGTATGTGAGGCCGTACAAATCGTCTAGATTCAATACAAGTCCACTTGGAAGGGTGCCCTTGGTTGCGCCCGTTAACACGGAAATTTCGTGAGTGATGTTACCCGTGGCAAACTTGTAGGTGGCATCTATACCTTCATAGTTGGAGATGGACGTTACATAGTAAGGCATGGGTGGCCTAACCCAAGGGTAAACAAAGCCCACATCAAGGGATTCTGAATAAAAATAGAAAGGGAAGCGAAGTCGACCTACTCGAACAGCGAGTTGATCTGTTGGAGCATATTTGATAAATGCCCATTCGGTTTTGGTATCCCATTCACTGAAGGCTCTACCCATTAACTGAATGGTGGCAGACCAATGTTCATCAATCTTATAATCTGCTTGCACAGCGGCTTTGGTGTCTGTGCTGTAGTTGAATTTTTTGGTAAAATGTCGGTCTGAGGTATCAAAATCATTGTCTGCTTTGGTGAAACCGGCTGTAGCAAAACCGGAAATTCTCAATTTATCTTTCTCTGCCTTGATATCCTCTTTCAATGATTTGATTTTACGTTTGTTTTTGTCATCGCCTTTTTTCATTTTGGCTTCCAGCTCAGCCACGCGCTTTTTTAAATCGCTTAGTTCGTCTGCTTGGGCAAGGGGTGTCAAAAGGAGAGGCGCACAGAGCAGTGCGGTTTTGATAATTCCATGCTTCATCCTGAATTTCCTTTGTTTTTAAAATGGTGCCTTTTTCAATGTAGACAAGGGATTACAGAACACAAATTTGTTTGTTTAGGCGTATTTGCAGTCAACGGAGTAGGTGTGACGGAAAAAAATAATGCTAAAAGCTGAACTGAAAAAAGGTATTTGATTTGTATGGGATTATGACGCTTTAGCTAACGTTTGATTGCCGCTGGAGAGGTTGCTTATAAATGCTCATATATTGGCTGGTTATTAGTTTATATAAAAAAACTCTAGTTAGCCTCTATTTGATCTACAGCGCTTAGCAATTGTTCTAATTGATTGATCTCTATGCTTGGTTTGCATTGGTTGGTTTCTTGCTTTTGATTCTGATTAAACCAAATGGTGTGAAATCCCAATTCCTGTGCAGCTTCAATATCCTCTTTGGGGTGGTCGCCAATATGAATAGCTTCATTGGCATTTACACCAGAGTGTTGAAGCGCTTTTTTGAACATGGCGCTGTGGGGTTTGGGCATGCCTTCAGTTTCGGCAGAAAAGTGCGCTTTAAAATATTGATCGATGCCAATCATGGCTAAATTGGCATTGCCATTGGAAAGGGCAATCAGCGGAAAGCGCTTGCTTAATTTTTGCAGTATCTGTTCTGCTTGATGAAATAAGGTAATGTCGTTGCGCCCTTGATAGAACACGTTAAAGGCTTGTTCCGAAAAATCGTTGGCTTGGTGGTGGTTTAGATCCAGCTTACTGAATACGGTATAGAGGATTTTTTTGCGGAAATTGGTGGGGTGATGCAGCAGTTCTGGGTGTTGTTCTTTGACGTGTTTATATATGCCTTTCAGCTGATCCATTTCTAAGTGGGCAACGGCTTCTGGCAGCTGCTCTGCGATCCATAGTCGCATTTTTTTCTCAGCGGCAACAATAACCGGATCTATTTCCCAGAGGGTGTTATCCAGATCAAAGGTAATCAGCTTTATCATGAACGGGTATCCTACGTTACTGCGGTTAAAACCTATGGCAGACGTAGGATACTCGATTGGACGAATTTATTCCTGGGTATCGTTTACCAGATCATAGGTGACACTGGGGTTGAATCCAGTGGGCCAGTAGATAGCTGCTAAAGGAGGCCAGAAAATGGAAACTACTCGGAACTTGGCACGTAGTTTACCCTCTTTTACGGTCTTTCCATCTTGCTCTAAACGATATGGAATACCACCACCTGGAGGAATCCCCATCGCTGTCCAGAAGAAGGGTTTCGTTGTTACAGTACCGTCATCATTAACCGGTACGGGTGTGGGGCGTTCATATATGTACAGTTCTGAATTTTCAGGAACAACAAAATGCCCGGTTGTGGAACAGCCGCATACGGCTGCCAGTACGATAGCGCTGAGGATGAATTTTTTCATGTTAGCTCCAAATTGATCTTAAATAAGAAAAATACCCAGGTTTCCCTTGGGAAGCTTTGAATACTAACGTAATTTGGTAAAAATTGCTTTTAGACTAATTTCAGAATTTAAACTGATTCATTCGGTCATCGAGCTGGTTCGTAATTTTAGCCATTTCATCACTGTTTTGGGCTGTGCGTTGAGCACCGACGCTGGATAACATCGCCGATGTAGCATGCCAGCTGTTCGGACTCTTTTTTGTTGGGTGGCGGAATACAGACTTACTATGGATTGGAATGACTTATTCAGATTCGTTAATGCTCGGCTTTTGTTTCAATTGGCCGATGGTCTAATTCTGAATAAGTCATCTTTGTTTGCTTGTGGCGCAGGGTTACTTTTCCACAGGCAGTTGATCTTTTTCCTGTTCTTGTGTCAGTTCAGCATTGCCGTATTTGGCGATCAATTCTTCCCGTTTGTCTGGGTCTAGATTCACCTTGGTGATATCGCCTTTGTAGTGCTCCAGTACGCGTTTATCCATCATCGAGAACCACCAGCTGGGAATGTAAGCCGGTAACAACATGGAGGCGTAGCCACCGGGCAGTTGCGGCGATTCTGGGAAATGGCGCAAGCTTTGGAAGCTACGGGTAGGATGTGCGTGGTGATCGGAATGACGCTGTAATTGATACAACACTAGGTTGGTAACCACGTAATTGCTGTTCCAGCTGTGCTCGGGTGAGGTGCGCACGTATTTTCCATGTTCGTCTTTTTCGCGCAGCAGGCCATAGTGTTCGATGTAGTTCACCACTTCTAGCAGACTGGCTCCGTAAGCGCCTTGGGCAATCAAGAACGGAATGGCGCGGGGGCCGCAAATCAAGGTGGTGACGCCAACAAAACCTGCGGTTATGGCCCAGCCTTGCAGCAACTCGTTTTCCACGCACCAGAAACCTTTGCCGCGGCGTTCCAGGCGTTTGGTTTCGATTTCGATGGCGGATTTAAAACCGTCGATCATCGTGCGCGGTAGAAACTTCCAAAAGCTTTCGCCCATACGGCTGGAGGCAGGGTCTTCTGGGGTGGAAACTCGTTTGTGGTGGCCGAAATTATGTTCCACCGCAAAGTGGGTATAAAAGGTGGGTGCTAACGCTAGCATCGCGCCAAGGCGATTATGGCGTTCGTGCTTATGGCCTAGTTCATGGCCGGTTACGATGGCGATACCATTCAAGGCGCCTGTGGTCATGGTTAGGCCGATGCGGTCGATCATGGGGGTTTTCTTGCGGGTAGCCAGCCAGGTGCCCATGATGGTCATGGCGTATTGAGAAGGAATAAATGCCTTGGTGATCAGGTTGTAATATTTGTCATTTTCCAGATCTTTGATGGCTTCGTCCGGTGGATTACTTTCGTCTTCGCCGATCAAGCGATCCAGTGCGGGAATCACACCGTGAACCAGAATCGGCCCAGTCCAGGCCAGAGGCGCGCGCACTCGTTTTGGCAACACTGCATAGGCAGACATAGCAGCCAACCCGATCACGGGTAAGGCGGGGCTGAGCAACCACTTATAGCGCTTCGGGTCTTTCCATTTGCTCTTTTTGGGTTTGCTGGCGGCTTTTAGTACATCATCCGGTGTCTTGGCGTTCATTCGGCACCTTTCTAATTACGTGGTGGTTGATTTATATGCTGTTAAGTATGGTGCAAAGGAGAGGGTTTTGAGAGTTTCAGGAATCCGGCAAACTGTTGCGTAAATCCGCCAATGCCCAAAATTCAGGGCCTGAGCTACATAAATTAGTCAAAGCTGACGTAAGCTATACTGGCCCTATAGCCTAACCATTTGTTTTATAACGGAGTCCACAGCCTTGGATGCCCTAAGCCACATTCTGGAAGATATTCATATGAGCAGAGGGGAATACCGCTATGTGAATGGTCGTGGCCAATGGGGTTTTCGCCTTAAGGGGCATGCCATTTTTCATGTGGTATTGAAGGGACCAGTGCAGCTGGTGTTGCCGGGCCATGATCAGTACGAGCTGCAAACCGGTGATATCGCCTTTATTCCTGCGGGGGTGGAGCATCATATGGGGCATGCCTGCTCTAAGAAATTTGAACACTGGCTGATGGAAGATTTCCAAGGCCATTGCAATGAACCGTTAATATTGGGGGATGCAAAAAGCAGCGGCGAAGAAGCTGAGCAACAATTGGTGCTGGCTCTGCGTTGTCTGTTGGATGAGGATATGGCCAAACCTCTGCTCACTGCGTTGCCCGTTTGCATGTTAATTCGTCAGGGGTTGGATGGCAGCGGGCCAGACTGGCTGCAATTGGGGTTGAGTTTTTTGGGGCTGGAAGCTCAAGCCCTAAGGCCCGGACGGGATACCTTGATAAATCGTTTGCTGGGCATGTTTTTGATTGAGTGTGTGCGTGATTACATTGAGCAGTTACCGGATTCTGCCGACAACTGGTTGAGTGCAGTGAGTGACCCATATCTATCGCAAGCGTTAAGCGCCATTCATGGCCAGCCGGAATATCCGTGGACGGTTGCCGACCTAGCCAGCGAGGCCTGCCTTTCCCGGTCTGCGTTTCATGATCGCTTTTCAGAAATCATTGGCATGCCGCCGCTGACCTATCTAACCGAGCATCGCTTGAGGCTGGCGGCACGACTGTTATCCCAAGGGGATCTAAGCATTAACCGCATCAGTGGCCGCGTGGGTTACAAATCCGAAGCGGCCTTCAGCCAAGCGTTTCGGCGCCAGTATCACATGACGCCGAGCCAGTACCGGAAAGATAAACTGCAAGTGAATTGATCACCCATTCGGTGGCATCCCTGGTACCCAAGTGCTCCACAGTTCCCAAGTCACCATAAACGCATCGCTGTTGGTGCGAATATCAAAACGCCAGCCCATGGGTTCGCTGCCAAAAATGGAAAACACAAATTCCACCGTGGTTTGCGGCAAAATGATGGACTGTTTATTTTGCCCGGCTTGATCGGTGATGCTAATGGTGGTGCCCAGCACGTTGGCGTTGCGGATTTTAAACCACATGGCCTGGCCGCCTTGCACATTTAACGTGGTATTGCTGTTCCAAGTGCCTGAAGTGAGCATGCGGAAGTTTTGTGGATTGGAAGGTGATTCCATGGCCACTGGTCGGCCCATAAAGTAGGAAAAGCTTTGCGCGGCTGCGGAGTTCATCCAACTGGGTAATTGTGGCAAGTGGGAAACATAAATGGCGCCGGGTAAGTGCGAGGTGCGATCCGCTAGCGCTTCCTGCTTTTGCACAAACTGGCTGTAGGTTTCGGTGATTTGTGAACCTTGATTGCTGGGGCGGAAGGAGGTCATGCCCTGTTCCCAAGGGTCATTGATATAGAGGGTGGTGCCATCGGGTGTGCCATCCCCCTGCATGCCGGTGACTACCCGCACGTGTCCGCTGGGTTCCGCGCTGGCCACCCATAATGGGCCATAGCTTCTCAGTAAATCGGCAAAACCTTCCACGGTATAAGATTGGGGCGCTTCTGGTGTTAATCCCCAAATTTGGTGTGCGTTGGCGTCTTCAATGTTGAGGCCCCGTTGATATTGTTGCCAATATCCCTGGCCGCGCACAATTTCGGTGTAATCAATACTCATTTGATCACGCCAACCCACGATCATGGCAAAGGCCGCCGCCCAGCATGACATGCCGGTGAGTTGTGGCACCAGTTGCACGTTGTAGCGTACATCAATAGCGCCCATGGCACGGGCTTGCTGATGTGCAGATAACGCACCGGAAAGATCCATGGGTCGACTGCGTGCAGCCACATTGCGGCCAAAGCTAATGGCTTGCTGCTGGCTGCGACCATCTGCTTGCCAGTGTACAACTTGAATACGCATATGGCCGGTGCGAATGACTTCCTCTTCGTATTTGGGGATAAAGGTGGCGATGGATTCTTCATAACGGCGACCCCCGGCAGGGTCGATGATTTTAAATTTGGTGCCTTCAGGCGTGCCGTCGCCGTAAATGCCAGTGATGATGCGAGCGTGAATGGCCCAAGGTAAACCGGCGGCTTCATCGGTGGTCACCCAAATGGGGCCGTAGTTTCGAAGCAGTTGTTCCCAGCCTTGCAGGCTCCAGCTTTGGGGTGGTTCTGCCACCAAACCCGCAGAGGAAATAAAGGTGGGCTTATCGGCGCTAGGTAAGCCTGAATTGGCAGTGTAGATGTCTACCCAGCGTTGCCCAACGGTGCCCAGGGCGGTTTCAATGCTCATGCTTTGTTGTTCGCGCCACATTTTCATCATGGTGAACACGGTAGCCCAGCAGGCCATGCTGGAAGGCTGGGCGAGTACATTGAACACACCGGGCACGTCGTAACTGATGGCGTTAAAGGCGCTAACGGAACGGGAAAGTGCAGCAGCGTTGCGTCGAGATGGCCAGCGCGAGACCTTGGCGCTTAAACCTTTCGCAGGCGCGTTTGCCACCGGTGCTCCTGGAGGGGGTGTGCTGGTAAGAGGCGGTTGTTGCGCTCTTTGCAAAGCGCTGCGTTCCCGGTGAGGTGGAGGTGGCGCAGGCCGATTTTGAGTGCGTCGATTGATGGTTCGTTCCAGTTCAGCCAGTCGGTTGCTCATGATGTTCACCTGCTGTGAGTTCGGTTTGATTGTTGTTTGTAATGGTTTCAGTGGGAGCCTGCGCAGCAGTTTGTTGTTGATCCTGCGCTGGTGCAGTTGTTTGTTGAGGTGCTGTGTTTTCGGTAGGTGCCTGTTCGGTAGTATCTTTAGACGCGTGTTTTTCTTGCGGCGCACAGGCGGCGTTTGCCAATTCAGGGTAGTCAGCACTGATCTCCGCCAGTTCTGCCACCAGATCAAATTCATCCAATTCCATGGGGCTAACAAAAGGGTTACTTAGAGCTTGGCTTTGAGGCTTTTGTTGTTTGGGCTGTTCCAGTTCGCGGTCGAACTGATTAAAGCGCTCCTGAAGATTTACCTCGCCCAAATCAAAACTATTGGCGTACTGCATGCCCAAACCCATTTGATCGAAAATGTCGTGACTGGGATGGGGTGGGGGTGCATTTTCATCACCAGCCTGAGGGTTTTGTTCGGGTGTTTGCCCCGCAGGCTGTGTTGTTTGTTGAGGCGTATGTTGCCGTGTTGGCGTTTGTTGCGCTGGAGCGTGTCCCAAAATGGCAGCCAGGTCTTTTTCAAAATCATCTTTTGCTAATGCTGTACTGGCATCTAAAGAATTACGGCTGGATTCAGATATCTTTTGGGGTTGATCCTGTTGGTTCTGGTTAATCCAATTGTCGCTGTCATCCAACAGGGCTGGTTGCGGGGCCACCTTTTCTGGTGCGCTGATCAAACGTGCTGATGTGTTGTCCTGTGGTGATTGCGCAGGGGTCGGATTGGGTTGCGATACTGCCGGAGCTGGCTGAAAAAGTTGTTCTGGGCTGGTGGGCTCGTTAAAAGATTCCACATGAAAGCGGCCTGTGTCCGGTGCAGAAAATTCAGGTGCATAACTTTGTGCAGTGGGCACTGCGTTTTGTGGTGGCAGTGGCGCATTGGGTGTAATTGTGGTGGAAGTTGGTGAGGCCGGTGAAGGGGGCAAAGGAGCCTGCCCGTGATCCAAACGTTGAGTTTCCAGACGGGAACAATTGGGCGTATTTGATGTTGGCGTGTTCCCCAGCAGGCGATCCTCCAGTGCGCGTAAATTGCTGGACGGTTGGCCCACGCGCCTGCCCTGAATCACTTCAATTTGTTGGCGCAGCTGTGCGGGTGGGGGCACGTTCAAGCCCTCCGCTTTATGCGAAGGTTTGCGTTTACCGCGTTTCCTTTTCGTTAGGGATTGTTCTAGTGCCAGTAATCCATTTGTCATAAGTTATCCCTGTGTTTGCATTTAATTATTCAGTTTCACATTCATAACCGCATAGGGGTCAAGTGCCACTGATAAGTCGTTGTTGCCGAGTTTAAGCGCAGACTTGGGTACTTTTAGTCGAAGCTCTTGCGCATCGGCGTGAATAATATCGGCTTTGTGATTATTTACGGTGGCAGCAGGATATTCACTGCTTTGTTGCAGTACAAAGTTCTTGCCTTGAATGCGCAGTTCAATGGCGTCTTCGTTATCTGCAGCTAACAATTGCGACATCTGGGGTGATAACTTACGGCGCCGTGCTTTGTTGATCAGATTGGCCAGGTTGCCGTAGTCCAGTTTTTTTCCACCGCTGGTTTTTTCTTTCATCACGTCTTCTAAATTCACATTGCGCTTATCGAGTTTTTCTAAATCACGGCTGGAATGCACACCCACTTTGCGTAAGCTGTCTTTTACTTCGTCGTCTACATCTTCCAGGGCGTCTAAGGTGATGTCGTCCTTGCTGGGTGGTTCATTGGCGCTCTCACGAATTTGGCGATCGGTAATAGAACCTAATTGAAAGGAAATTCGTGAACCGCCGCTTTCGCCAGGTTTGGCCATATGGAATTTCACTTTACCGTTATCTAAAATGGGAAAAATGTTCAGATCGAGGCCCACATCTTTCACTGTGTAGGTGAGCTTTCGTGTTAACCCCTTTAAGGATAAAGTGTCCTGAGCCTTATCCAGTTCCAGAATTAAGGAATCCAGAAACTGTTCAAGGTTCCAGGGCTTGGTTTCCCTGCTCGTCATTGTCCAGCTCCAGAGTGATTCGTAATTGATGCAAAACCGGTTGCACCGAGGTTTCTATCCATTGGGTGGGTGGTGACGTTCCCACGGTAAAACGATTGCCCTCATCCCGTTGTGGTTGCAGTTCAA
>JBFKSL010000026.1:0-16395 GCA_041626995.1 Ketobacter sp.
AAGGTGTGTCCAAACGTGGAGGACGGGCTATTCAAATAGGCTGATGCAAATACCAGGGTAACGCTATTTGGATTTAACTCTTTTATCCACTTTTGATATTCATCGCATTGTGTTAAATCGATAGGCGTTCCGGATAATTGGAGTTTGTCCTGTAGCATTTTCCATCGTGCCGGGTAACGGCAGATGGCATGCTGTTGTGGGGTGTCTGCGGGAAGATAAAATGCATCAACAGAAGCGTTCAGTTCTTTTAATGGTGATGTGCTTCCTTCTGAGTGTAGAAAGTAATCGCTGTCATCCACTTTGCTTTGGTGTGATTCAAAGTGTAATAGGGCGCGCCACTCTTTGCTGGCGGCGATATTTTCTCTTGAGTTGGTTAGGGGTTCGCTTAAGCAGGAAAGGCTGAACAGTGACAGAATAATACAAAAAAATACTGGGTTCAGCATGATGAGGTAAGTTGTCTGATTTGATTATAAAAATTCAGGGGCAATAATAAGGGGGAATCTGATCCCCCTTATTTATGAAGAGTCAGCAATTAAGCAGTGTACTTTTCCAGGCGTACATCTTCTTTCATTACGCTGACGATGTTGTCGAATACTTGTTGAGCATCAGCATCTTCAGATACGAAAATTTGATCGAAGTTGGCTTGAATGGTTTTGCCAAAATGAGAGCGATCTTCAGGAGCAATTCCCATGGATACCGCAATAGCGGTCATGGCGTCGCCTTCTCCTGTAGCGGCATCGGCAATAAACTCATCCATCATGTTGTTCAGACCAATCATAGCCTGGCCGCCATAGGATAAAGAGCCATTCACAGAGCAGCCATTGGTGCCTGTTGTCATACCAAATGTGGCGTTCCCACTTGTGCCGTTGGTAGTAAGAGCAAGAAAGTGTGGCGCGATACCGCTTTGACCTTCAAACAGCATATTGCCCCAACCACAATCAGGGCCGCCGGGTGCAACAGCCATGGCGGTAGAAGCTGAACCCATCAGTAAAGCGCTAATGAGAAGTTTTTTCATATCCATTGATCTCCGAGTTATTGATATTAGAGTGGTTCGGTATCCTTGATATCGGTACTGCACCGAAACATCAACATGCCCGATATTGCTGGAATCCTATCTTCAAGTAAAGGCTAAACTGACAAAAATACCGACACTATTTTCCTCTATTGTGGGGTGGGAGGTATGGAATAGGTTATGGATACATGCGCCACTGAATCCTCATCCTGTCCGCTGAAAATAAGCACATCACCCACCGCGAGGCGTTGTCCCATTTTTAATAGGCGTGCTTCTGCGCGTAATTTCCCCGGTGTGGGCTTGCGATAGAAGTTGATATTGAGGTTGGTGGTAACTGCCAGTTCCACTTTGCCCAGGTTTCCTAGAATGGCCACATACATAGCGGCATCGGCTAGCGCCATTAAGGTTGGCCCAGAAACGGTTCCGCCTGGTCGTAGGTGTTGTTCTTCTGTAGCTTGTTCTAGTGTTGCGCTGTTATGGGTGATATCCACGATGGTGGCAGTAAACTGAGGAAAAATATTTTTCAAATATTCCTGTACTTGCTCGGCATTCAGTGGTGTGCTCATGTTGTATTAACTCAGTTGGGGTTGGGCGCGGTTCACAATGGCCTGGCAATCTACCGTTTTTGGCAATGTGCCATACATTAGATGGCTGCCTTCCTGCATGCGTGCCGCGCAAAATGCATCTCCCAGTAAGTTGTTATCGCTGCGTAGTAGTAAGCTGCCTTGCAACGCGATGGCTAGGTGTTCTACTAAAGCGCGTGCTTGATATTCAATGTCGGATAGATCGCTGAAGTGTTTCTTGGTTTTCATAACAAATGAATCAAACAGTTTGTTTGATCCTTTTGCTTCATCGATTTCTGCGAACAGGGCTTCCAGGCTACCAGGGTTTCGGCTCATAGCGCGCAGCATATCTAAGCATTGCACATTGCCGCTGCCTTCCCAAATTGCGTTTACCGGGGCTTCTCGATATAAACGCGGCATGATGCTATCTTCCATGACTGCGCTGCCGCCAATGCATTCCATGGCTTCATAGGCGTGGCCGGGTGTGCGTTTGCATATCCAGTATTTTCCAATGGCTGTGCCCATACGTAAAAATAATTGTTCTTGTTCATCATCCGGTGTGTCCATGGCGCGAGCCATGCGCATGGCTAACGCTAAGGCGGCTTCGTTTTCCAAAGTTAAGTCAGCCAGAACATTTTGCATTAAGGGTTGATCGATGAGTTTTTTTCCAAAAGCTTTACGATGATTGCAGTGATGTAGAATTTGCACCATGGCCTGACGCATGCCAGAGGATGAACCCACCATGCAATCAAAGCGGGTTAATGCCACCATCTCCAAAATATTAGCAATGCCGCGACCTTCTTCACCAATTAGCCAGCCCATAGCACCCCTTAATTCAGTTTCAGAAGAGGCGTTGGAAACGTTACCCATTTTGTTTTTTAGTTGCTGAACTTGTAATGGGTTTTTGCTGCCATCGGGACGCCAGCGCGGCACTAAAAAGCATGAAATACCGCCTTCGGTTTGCGCCAACATTAAAAAGGCATCGCACATGGGGGCGGAGACAAAATATTTGTGTCCTACTAATTCATAAACTTCACCAGCGCCGCGATGGGCTACGGGAAAGGCTCGCGTGCTGTTAGTGCGAACGTCGGAGCCTCCCTGTTTTTCCGTCATGGCCATGCCGATGGTGACCCCTTGTTTTTGTTCAATGGGCACATTGCGTGGATCATAGACTCGGCTGGTGATTAATGGCTCCCAAATTTTAGCGACGCTTTCCTGTTTGCGAATGGTGGGAATGGCAGCGTGGGTCATGGTGATGGGGCAGCCGTGGCCAGCATCCACTTGAGACTGCATATAGGTGAGGGCGGCACGGTATAAGTTTTTTCCTTTGCGGGTATCTGTCCATGGAATGGAGTGAATGCCATGGACGATGGCGGTTTCCATTAGCTTGTGGTAGGCCGGGTGAAATTCCACTTCGTCTACTCTACGGCCATAGCGATCATGGGTGCGAAATTCTGGCTTGTTCTTGTTGGCTTGAACACCCCACTGGATCACCTCACTGGAGCCGGTGAACTGACCAAAAGCCGTAAGTTCTTCCTTAAATTGGCTACCGCCTTCTCGTTGTATGGCTTCTTGTAATGCCACATCAGAGAGGAATGTGTTGTAGTTTTCCAACGGCTGGGGTTGGTTTTCTACTGTGTGGGTTTCGGAAAATACGGATTCTACAGAGGGTTGATTCATGTTGGTTGTGCCTCGTGTTTGACAACGGCGCGTAGGCAGAAAGCCATAATGTTTTCACAAATTAATGGGTTCTGTTGATTGCCGGGTTTAAGCGTGGTTTGTTGCTGACTACGTAAGGGAATAATGATGGCTTCGGCCATGGCGCCTACCAGTGCGGCGGCACTAAGTTGTTCATCCTGATCATAAAACTCGCCGCTTTCCATGCCTTGCTTTAGCACCTTTGCAAACGTATTTGCCCACGTGGTTCGGTACTGCAAACGTATCTGTTCTAACTCTGCATCCACAGGTTCTGCTATTAAAGCATAGGCCAGGGTGGGGTTTTGCTGCGCTCTCTCGATAAAGGTTTTTAACGCGGCGCGTATTTTTGCGCTAGCGCTGGGTAGCTGTCGGCTGGCTTCTTGCACAGCTTCGATTTCCCGTTGGGTGGCCTGCTCAAAAATGGCGATACATAAATCCGCTTTTGATGGGAAGTATCGATACACTGTGCCAGTGGCAATATTCGCTTTCGATGCGGCAGCGCTAATAGAAAGGGCGCGAAAGCCCTGGCTGGAAACAATTGCCTTGGCCTGCTTGATCAGGCGGGCTCGGGTTTCGGCCTTTTTGTTTTCGGTATGTTCGGTTGCTCGGTATGCCATGAAATGAATCATGATTCATTTCATGGTGATTGTAAAGCAAATCTGCTTAGGCTAGCTATCGTCGCTGTTGTTCAGGGGAGCCTTGATCAAAGGAGTAATCAGGGATGTTGAAGTTAACCTGGTTGCGTCCGTTGGCTTTGGATTGGTAGAGAGCGGCATCGGCAGCTGCAATAAAGCTCTCTGCATCGTGGTGGCGTTCCGGAATGCAGGCGGTGGTGCCAAGGCTGGCGGTTATCATCACCTTTGTGCCATTAGCGTCAAAGTCGATTTTGCTGATGGCTTTGCGAATTTGCTCTGCCACACGGGTAACGCCGGATTCGTCGGTGTTGGGTAGCAACACGCAAAATTCCTCGCCGCCGTAGCGGGCCACCACATCGTTTTCCCGCACAGCACTTTCACTAATGGCTCTGGCCACTTCGTGCAGACAGTCGTCCCCCACAAGATGGCCATGGGTATCGTTGAATTGTTTAAAGTGGTCTATGTCGATCAGAATAGCCGCTAACGGATGTTTTTCTCTCTTGGCGCGGGAGAATTCACGATCCAACGCACGGTTTAAATAGCGGCGGTTGCGAATGCCGGTTAAACCATCTGTGTAGGTCAATTCTTCCAAGCGTTGATTGGCTATCTCCAACTCGTGGGTGCGTTCCTTAACTTTGTATTCCAGTGTCTCATTGGCGCGGCGTTGTATTTCCAGTGCAGAGGCCTGTGCTTGGCGGGCTTCTCTCTCGTGGGTAAGGGCGTCTTCCTGAGCTTTGCGAGCTTTTATCTCATGGGCTAGCGCTTCTTCCTGGGCAGAACGGGCAATGCGTTCGTTTTCCAAGGCAGCTTGTTGTGCCTCATAGCGTCGGCGTTTTTCCACGTTTAAACGATCGGCCAAAGCAAATGACAATAAAATCACTTCCATGGCTGAACCAAATTGCACGGCATTTTCTGTGAACAGGTTGCGAGGCACAAAATCAAATTTATTTAATGCCAGAATTACGCCGCCGATCAGAAAAGTAAACCAGGAAATACAATAATACTTTGCAGACGAGTCTCCGGATAACCAGCGGTATAAGCCTATACCTATGCCCAAATGAATGCCAATGACAGCCCAGCCGATCACAATGGATATCATTGTTTTATAGGGCGCAAACGGTGTTGCCGCCATAATGAGTATGCTAATTGCGATTACGCCGTTGGCCGGTTGCCGTAAACGTGGAAAGGTTTCGCGTACGCGTAAAAAGTTGATGGTAAATAAAGCGGCAAATAACACAACGCCTGAAAGGAAGAATACAATGCTTTGATCGTTCCATACGGTGCTTTTTGGCCACAAATATTGATAGGCTATGCCGCTTAAGCTGGAAAAAAATAAGGCAATGCTGGCCACGTAAAAAACATAATATAAGTAGTTGTTTTCACGCACCGAGAAGAATACAAACAGGTTATACAAAACCATAACGCCCATGGTGCCAAAATAAATACCCAGCCCCAGCATTTCGGATTGAGTGGCTTTTAGTAGACTTTTTTCTTTCCACAACATGATGGGTATTTGCATGGAGCTGGTGGTTTCAATGCGGAGGTAAAAAGTTTGACTTTCTTCAGGTAATAATGAAATGGGAATTATAAAGTTTCGATGATTAACCTTTCTATCATGGAACGGGCGCTTGTCTCCCATTTCAATAAGTTCAACTTCCTGGTCCTCTCTGATTATGAATACATCCAGAAAATCCAATACTGGATACCCGATCTCTATATTGCTTATGTGCTTTTCCTGATTGTTGTTTTTAATTTGAAAACGAAACCAGTACACATCCTTGGTGTAGCCAAAGTTAATATTTTTACGAGAGTTGGAAATATATTGCCACTGTACATTGTCATGGTGAATATCATCAAATGACAGCGACTTAGATGGGTCTTTGGCAAACTGAAGATAGGGCACCAAATTCAGTTGGTCAGACTGTTCTGTAAGTATTAATGGCTTTGCCCATAGCGACAACGAGCTGAGCAATCCAAGTACTAATACAGCAGCAGTTAAAAGCTTATTTTTCAACGAGTTTACCCTGTCCTACTACAACAACTTTTGGAAAGTGCGTCCGTTCTTAAAGTGTAGACTCTAAAAAATGAAAAAAGTTAGATGTTGCATTAATTAACAAAAACTCACGCTGTTAATTTGCGTGATTTAGTGTGTGTTTGGCTGGTTGGTAAGTATTTATTTTATAACGGAAATTAGGTTGTTATCGTCGCCCATATCCTGAATTAGGATTCGATTTCGGCCGCTTTCCTTAGCGCGATACAAGCATTGATCAGCTTGATGCAGAATGGTTTGCGACATGTCGGGGATGGTGGGGGTTCCACTCACTACTCCAGCGGAAATGGTAACGTAATCAGATACTTTTGATTCAGAGTGAGGAATTTTTTGAGCATTAATTTGCGTACGAACTTTTTCTACCAGTGTATCCACTTCCGTTGACTTGGTATCAAACCATACTAGCAAGAATTCCTCGCCACCATAGCGGCCAGCGAAATCCAAAGGCCGTTTGCAGTGATTAGAGAGGGATTTTGCGATGCTTACCAAACATTTGTCGCCCGCAATATGACCGTATAAGTCATTAAAATTTTTAAAATAATCCACATCCAAAAGCATTAAGGTAATGCTTTTGTTTTCTCGATAGGCATAGTCCACCAGATGGTTTAGCTTTTGGTTGATGGCGCCGCGATTATAAAGCTTGGTTAAAGAATCAATCTTGGCCAGGTTTTTTAATGCACCTCGCTGTAAAAAGCTTATTCGCTGCTGGTATTCCAGTGTGTAAGCGCCCACGCCGCCAATTAACGAGGTGGCAAAAATTAAGAAATAGCGGTGAAAGCGAAAGTTATCGGGTGGTACATAGATCTCAGTTAAAATCATGTACGTTAGGCAAACGAGTAAAGCGCAACTTAATGATTGTTTAAAGCGCATGCCACCTAAAAAGAATGCCACCATAATGATGAGCATAATGCCTTCATGGGGTAAATATTGCTGTTCTGCTTGTGCGTAGGCCACCATACCTACTGCGGTTAAGCCAATAAAGCTGATGATGATAAAACTGAAAATAGGAAAAAAGCGCTGAAATTTTGGTTTAAAGGTAAAAAAGAGCGCTATCACCAGCACAGGAATGGTAAGCCAGATACGGCTGAATAAATAGATGGTGGTTGCTTGAGGATCGAGTAAGCGTAGATCCAAAGGGGCTAATAACAATAGCAATAGGATGCCAAGAATAATGGCCCCTCGTTGCTTAACAACGTTTCGTGCATTGAAATAAATGCGAAACTCTTTTTCAAGCAAAGGATTAAAGCGCAGGGATTTAAAGCCTTGCTTTAGTTGTTGGTCATATTTGTGCAGTTGTTCAGGAAATTCCGGCATAGAAAACAAATTCAATTAATTAACTGAATTATAGCAATAAACACATTAATTAATTGAATAAACTGAAGCCCGCAATGGGTAAATTGCGGGAAGTTTTTTTGATACTTATTGGAACAGAGTTAAGGTGGTCTGCTCTGAGGCCTGATCAGCTTGCGCCGATAATGCCTGCTCGGGTTGTTGCTGAAATTCCCGCTGTAACTGATTGCTTAACTGTTCGGCTTGGTTGCTGTCTACGTTGTTTTGTTCTGATTCGGTACGAGGGAACTGCGCAGCGATCTGCTGTTCTTGATTCGATAGTGTTTGCAGTTCTTGTTGGTTGATCTGAGCTTCTTCTTCTGCCAGTTGCGCCTGTGATTGTTGCACCCTACCCAAATCTTCAACTACCTGGCTACGCTGCAATTGCAGTTCTGCTACTGGTGATGTGGCGGTAAAGCTATCGGCACGAGGTTGTGGGGCAGCCTCATCCTGTTGTTGCTGCTGTGCCTGGTTAATTTGATTAACCTGAGCCTGGTTGCCGCGTACAGGGCTGTTACCGCTTATGGGTTCCATTCGTCTGTCCTGTAAATTGATGTATTAACCTTACCAACTTACTCAAAGTTCGCGAATTCGTCCAATAACGAAGGGTTGTTTGCAGGAGGGTTAATATGCAGCTGTTGAACTAAACTGTTTCGTTTTCTCTTTGTTGTCTTCTTAATCTATAAACAAATAAGTCATTGTTGTTGTGTTGCCCTGCTGAATGGGTGGTCACGTTTTTGCGTGCTATTCTACGCGGCCAAAAATAATTCAAATGGTTTAATTGGTGGAGTCCTATGATTTGGCACCATATTGAAAAGGGCCATGGTCGCCCTTTGGTATTACTGCACGGAATTGGAATGGACAGCGAAGCCTGGCAACCAGTAATGGATCGTCTGGCAGTTCAGCGTCGGGTAATAGCATTTGATATTCCCGGTTTTGGTAAAACACCCGGTTTGCAGGATGTGGAACCTAATTCGCTATCGATGGTAGAAAGCCTGAGTCAAAGCCTGAAAAAAATGGGCATTGAAGAGCAGGTGGATATTGTAGGCAATTCACTGGGGGGGCGCATTGCATTAGATGCAGCTGCTGAAGGGCTGGCATCAAGCGTGGTGGGGATATCTCCTGCCGGTTTGTGGAAAGAAGCTGGCCCAGTCCATTTGGAGCCTATGTTTGGCGCTATGCGTCAGGCGATAAAGCTGATGCCTGGGGTCTCTGAAGCACTGCTAAAGACAACTGTGGGTAGAACGGTAATCATGGCTGGCGCAGTTTCTGCGCGGGGTTGGAAAATGCCGGCCAAGGAAGCCATTCGCTCAGCAAAAATGTTTGCTGATTCCCATCACTTTGATGACATTTTTGATGCGTTTCGCCCGCCTTTCATTGGTGCGCATAAGATCAATGTGCCATGTACCATTGCATTTGGTGATTTTGATATGGTGTTTCCCGTGGGAACCCGTGACAAAACCCGCGCGCCAGCCCATACCCATTGGGTGCGTTTACCCGGTTGTGGCCATGTGCCTATGTGGGATCATCCGGAGCTGATTTCCCATGTTATTTTACAGGGCACACATTAAGTGTGCCCTAACAGAGATAGCTTAATTTTCAACCAAGCGCTTGCTAAAATTCGATCGTTTTCTAACCTTATTTGCACTAGCGTACATTTAGAACACGGAGGTTGCCGACCGCATCCAATCCAAATGAGGTAAAAACTGTGCCGACAAAGCAGTATCTGGCCTTCCTTGTTCTGCTGCTGCAGCCGATCCTTTCTTATGGGCTGGTACTGCCTGACCGCTCTCAGCTATCTGTAAACTCTGCCATCCAATACCTTGAAGATCCCAAAGGGGATTTCACCATCGAGTTCGTTCGAAATACCAATCAACAGTGGACTCAGCAATCGAGCAAAGCGTTTAACCAAGGATACAGCAGCTCTGCCTGGTGGCTTAAGTTGCAACTCCAAAACGAGTCTGAGAATGAGGTTCGCCGTTTTCTTGAAGTGAGTTATGCAGTTTTGGATTTTGTGGATGTGTTTGTTTATTCAGACGACACGCAACTGGCTCATTATTCCATGGGCGATAAGCTTCCCTTTGCCCAGCGTGCGGTTGAGCATCGTTTTTTTGTGGTTCCGTTGCAGTGGCAAGCCGGTGAAACCTTGGATGTGTATTACCGTATTGAAACCAGCACAGCGGTACAGGCGCCACTGACACTTTGGGAACGCGCTGCATTCGAAACCCGCGAGAACAACACTAATATTATTCAAGGCCTGTACTTTGGTGCAATGTTGGTAATTGCGGTTTACAACCTGCTGATTTACAGCGTGGTGTGGGAGCGCAGTTATTTATTTTACGTAATGTTTGTTGTCTCGTTGCCTTTGTTTGTGGCGTCCATTAGCGGGCAGGCCTATCATTTTTTGTGGCCAGAATCGGTGGTGTGGCATGATCATACCATACCGTTTTTCTTGTCCATGGCGTTTGGTTCTTCGGCATTATTTGCGCGGCGCTTTTTACGAGTTAAAACCTGGTCGAGCACTTTTAACTGTATTTTGAATGGAATTGCTTTCGCTGCATTTTCTTGTTTGATTGTTTCGTTTTTTGTGTCGTACAAGTTCAGTATTTACTTTCTGGTGCCGTTAGGCTTGTTAGCTTGTGTGGTGGAAATGATGGCGGGAATTATTTCCTGGCGCAAGGGAGTGCCAAACGCCCGTTATTATGTGATTGCTTGGTTAATGTTTCTCAGTGGGGGTGTGATGTTGGCACTGAATAAGCTGGGTGTGCTACCTACGAACTTTATTACCGAGTACTCTATTCAGTTAGGGTCTGTGCTGGAAGCCGTTTTGCTTTCTTTTGCTATGGCGGAGCGCATCAACGAGGAACGCCGTTTGCGTTATGCCGCACAAGATGACGCGCTGCAAGTTACTCGCAGGCTTAATGAAGAATTGGAACAACGTGTTCAAGAACGTACACAGGAGTTGGAAAAATTGAATGACCAGCTCCATGAGCTGAGCAATACCGATCAACTGACTCAGTTGAAGAATCGTCGTTATATGGAAACCATGATGGAAGAGGAGTGGAGTCGTTGTCGCCGCTACAAGCATGATTTTTCCATTATGATGATGGATGTGGATTTCTTTAAGAATGTGAATGACAAGTATGGTCACCCTGCCGGAGACGCCTGCCTTCAACAGGTGGCCGAACGCATTAAAAGCTGTATTCGTTGGCCCTGTGATCAGCTGGCTCGATATGGTGGTGAAGAGTTTTGTTTGATCTTGCCCGAGACGAGTAAGGCTGGTGCGGCGGTAGTGGCCGAGCGCATTCGTCATGCAGTTGAAAGCGATCCTATCATTGCTGACAATCAAACTTTTTCGGTTACGCTGAGTATCGGTGTTTGCGTATCGGATGCGCAGCAAGGCGAGGTGGCGGAAGCGTTAAAGAGTGCCGATTTGGCACTGTATCAATCTAAAGAGCAAGGGCGCAATCGGGTTACGGTGTATGGGGCTACTGAATTGGATAACGTTGCCCCTTTTCCTGCGAGCAAATCGTCTTTGGAATAGTGCTAACTTTCCGTAGCTTGCAGCAGTAGTTGGCCGCTCCCCCTTAATAAAGCATGGCCAATGGTGAGGCTAGTAATCATATGCTCTGCGTTATTGTACAGCTGCTCACGCTGTTCTGGCTGCTCAATATAGTCCATGGAAATTGAAAACATTTCCCGACAGATCACTTCGGCAATATCCAACAACGATTCATCTTCTGAGTTGGGTAATAATTTCAGTTCTTTGATGTCTTCGGCAATATCTTCGGAGAACTCCTTCATCATTGCGCGAAGCGCGTTACGCAAAACAGGAGAGGCACCGTGCAGTTCGCGCATGCCAAGAATAAATGCATTGGGGTTTTGTTCTACATAATCAAAAAACAGTTTAACGGTTACGCGTGTTACTTGCCGTGAACGCACCAAGTTCCACTTAGGGTTTTGTTGCCAGGAATGGGCTTCACCATTAGCCGGTAGAACCGATTCAGCGGCTTGCCTACGCAATTCTCTTAATGGCTGACGAATGTCTTTGGTCATTTCTTTGATGATGGTTAAGCCCAGGTCATCAAAGTTTTTAAAGTGGCGATAGAAGGTGTTGGGGTTCAAGCCTGCCTCGCGGGCAACCTCGCGCAAACTCAAGGCGCTTAGGCTTCGTGTGGTGGCGGTTAAACGCAATGCAGCTTCCATGAGTAAGCGTTTACCCTTGGCCGCAACGGTATTCGAAATCCCCATGTGCACCTCTGTTTGCCCAGCTAGAAGCATATTCTACGGGCTATTGACCGATAAGTATACAAGTGTATACTTGGGTGCTTGGGTAGACAAGTGTCTACCTGTAGGAATTTCATTAGCTGGCAGCACCAACACAAGGGGCCTACAATACTGAGAACCCTGCTGCCAAACAACTAGAAGAGCATACCGTGACAGGTAATTTGGAGACGACTGCATGAAATCATTTGAGAATAAAGTGGCTGCGGTAACTGGCGCTGCATCGGGCATTGGAAGAGCGTTGGCTCTGGATCTGGCGAAGCGGCACTGCCATCTTGCTCTGAGCGATGTGGATGAAAAAGGTCTGGCGGAAACTGCAGAGCAGGCTTCTGCATTGGGCGTCAAGGTCACCAGTCAGGTGGTGAATGTGGCAGACAAGGATGCGATGCATGCTTGGGCTGATCAGGTGGTGCAGGATCATGGTAAAGTGAATCTGGTATTTAACAATGCCGGTGTTGCCCTGGGTGGCACGGTAGAAGATACCAGCTATGAAGACTATGAATGGATAGTGGGCATTAATATGTGGGGTGTGGTGTATGGCACCAAGGCATTTTTACCTTACATAAAGCAAGCGGGCGAAGAAGGTCACGTAATTAATATATCCAGTGTGTTTGGCTTGTTTGCTCAGCCTACTCAAAGTGGATACAACATGTCAAAGTTTGCCGTGCGTGGTTTCACTGAGTCCTTGCGACAAGAACTGGATATTGAAAAATGCGGTGTATCTGCCACTTGCGTGCATCCCGGTGGTATTAAAACTAATATCGCTCGTAATGCGCGTATGACTGAAAGCATGGATGGTTTTTCTGGTAACGCCAGTGCGGAAAAAATGCGTGATAAGTTTGAATCCTTATTTATCACCTCGCCAGAACAGGCTGCGCGCACCATACTTTCAGCGGTAAAATCCAACAAGCGTCGAATTCTGGTGGGGCCGGATGCTCACGTACTGGACATGATGCAGCGGGCATTGCCAGTGAATTATCAAAAAGTGGTTGCTGCCTCCTTTAAATTGGTAAGCAAATAAAGTAAAAAGCCCGAGCCCATCGGGCTTTTTACTATCATAACTATAAAAATGGCATAACAGGAAAGGAGAATGCTATGCACGGTTTAATGATGGACACACAATTGTCCATTGCTTCTATTTTGCAACACGCTGAAAAAGTACACACCCATTCTGAAATTGTGAGTCGTAAGCCTGAGGGCGGGGTATTTCGATACACCTATGGTGATGCCGGAAAGCGTGCTCGCCAAGCGGCTAATGTGCTAACCAAGCTTGGGGTAAAACAGCAGGATCGTGTGGCAACGTTAGCGTGGAACACCCATCGTCATTTCGAATTGTATTTTGCTGTATCGGGTAGTGGGGCGATCTTACATACAGTGAATCCGCGCCTATTTCCAGAGCAAATTATATATATCCTCAATCATGCTGAAGACGAAGTCTTGTTCTTGGATATCCAGTTTGTGCCCATTATTGAAGCCGTTCATGACAAGTTGCCATTATTGAAGCACATTGTGTTGATGGTGGATAAGGACAGCATGCCCGAATCCAAGCTGGATCTGCTGTGCTATGAAGAATTAATGGCGGAGCAAACGGACCAATACGATTGGCCGCAATTGGAAGAGAACTCAGCTGCCACGTTGTGTTACACGTCAGGCACAACAGGTAACCCCAAGGGTGTTCTGTTTAGTCATCGCTCCACAGTTATTCATGCGCTTGCGGCCTTAACACGTGATGCGTTGGGGATGTGTAATCAAACCACAGTGTTGCCAGTGGTACCCATGTTTCATGTGAACGCTTGGGGAGTGCCATACGGTGCCGCTGCCGGTGGCTCCAAGCTAGTGCTTCCGGGTGCGGGTATGGATGGTGCTTCGCTTTATGAATTAATTGATGGCGAAGAGGTAGATCTGCTGTTGGGTGTGCCCACGGTTTGGCTTGGTCTATTGCAGCATTGCGAAAAAGAAAATCTCACGCTGACTTCAGTGAAAGAAGTGGTGGTGGGTGGCTCTGCTGCGCCACTTTCCATGATCAAAGCGTTCCAGGAAAAGCACGATGCGTTTTTGATTCACGCTTGGGGTATGACCGAGCTTTCACCTCTCGGTACAGTGAACAACATGAATCGCTATATGCAAAGCTTGTCTCAGGAAGAACGCTATCAATTGCAAACCAAACAGGGGCGGCCCGTATACGGTATTGAGTTGCGTATTGTGGATGAAGACAATAAAGAGTTGCCGCACGACGGTAAGGTGTTTGGCCGTTTGCAGGTGCGTGGACCTTGGGTAGCCAGTTCTTATTACAAGCAGGATGACACATCTGATTGGTGTGGTGGTTGGTTTGACACCGGCGACGTGGCCACTCTGGATGAAAAAGGTTATATGAATATCGTTGACCGTGCCAAGGATGTGATTAAGTCTGGTGGTGAGTGGATCAGTTCCATTGATGTGGAGAATATCGCGCTAGGCCATGATGGGGTTGTGGAGTGTGCGGTGGTGGGCGTGCCACATCCTAAGTGGGATGAGCGACCATTGCTTTTGGTTGTGAAAGCGGAAGGTGCTGATTTGGATAAGCAAGGCATGTTGGATTATCTGAGCGATAAGATTGTGAAGTGGTGGATGCCTGATGAGGTGTTGTTTGTGGAGGAGTTGCCTCACACGCCTACGGGTAAGCTGCTGAAGCGGGAGTTGCGGGATCAGTATCAGGGGGTTTATACCGAATAGGCGGTGAACCTTGGGCTGGTTATAGGTGGTATGACTTAGTTTTATGTTCGTGCCACCGATTTCCAAATTGGCTTAGTGAAAAATACCATCCTGTCGCCTTAACACAATCATTCGTCACTGTTTCCCCTGAAAAAGTTCGTGCTCCTCAACTACTCTAAAGAAGATAAGTTGGGAGGAAGAATATGTTTGGTAAAAAGCGTGCGCGAACACCATCTGCATTAAAAATTATTGCTCGTACAGTTCGTTTCGATTATCTGGATTCTATGCGAAAGAACCGTTACTGGCATGATAACGATCCAGTCTCCACCCACTTTTTTAACGCCCTACAGGCTATGTTTCCGGAAGGCGAGCGTTTCTTTATGGATTCTGCCCGAGATGTGCGTGACATGCTGGGTAAAGAAAATATCCATAAAGACCTGCTGGAGCAGATTCAACTATTTATCCGCCAGGAAGCTATGCACGGCCGTGAGCACGATGGTTGGACTAATGCTTTAATCGATATCGGTTATGACGATATGAAAATGTTCGATGATAAGCTCAAACGAGATAATGCTTGGTCTCGTAAAAAGCTATCGCCATTGATGCGTTTATCTATGACCGCTGCATCGGAACATTTTACCGCGTCTCTTGCCCATTTGTTTGTTTATCATCGACCAGACTTTATTGAAAAAGCGGGCTCGCCGTTCCGTGAGTTGTTGGTCTATCACGCCATGGAGGAGGTGGAGCATAAAGCGGTGTGCTATGACCTGTATCAGGAAGCCAAGGGCGGTTATTGGTTGCGGGTATTTGGCATGTTGTTTGTAACGGTGGATTTATTGGTGCGTTTGCGCAACCGACAAAAATATTTGCTGCAACAGGATGGCCTTTGGAATAAAGCCACCGAACGCAAAGCCAATCGGTTGTTGTGGGGTAAAGGGGGCATTATGCGCAGCTTAACCCCTTATCTGTTGCAATATTTCCGTCCCGATTTCCATCCATGGGAGACCGATGAACGTCAGGATCTTCTCAATCGTTTCCCAGAGGAAATGCAGTTGATTGATGACATTCAGGAGCAAATGGTAAAAGCGGCGTAGCATTGCCTGCGCCGACTCCCCTATAATCTGTCGCAATTCAGGGGCTCGCTTGGGCTTCGTTGATCAGGCAGAGGCATAATGGCAGTTCTTTTCGAAAAAAATCACAATGGCCGCTGTTATCAGGTGCGAAGCGCCGGTAACAGCCGCCGTTTGTACACCGATGGTGTGTTCCACAGTCAATACAATCCCAACCATATTATGACTGGTAGCGTTTGGGATCTGCTGTTTTTACCTTCTCAGTTTTATTCAGCGGGGGATTTAAAGCGAGTCTTGGTATTGGGTGTTGGTGGTGGAGCAGTGATTCATATGCTGAATCATTTTGCTCAGCCACAACAGGTTGTGGGGGTTGAACTCAGCCCATTGCACATACAAATGGCTAAGCGCTTTTTTGGGCTAAGTTATCCCAATCTTGAAGTGGTTCAGGCTAACGCAATAGATTGGGTTGCCACCTATGATGGTGAGCCTTTTGATTTGATTATTGATGATTTGTATTTTGAACAAAATGGAGAACCGCAACGGGCCATTGATGCCGATGCCAGTTGGTTTGATATGCTAATGAGCCATTTAAACCCAGAGGGATTGCTGGTGATGAATTTTGTCAATTACAAAGAATGGCGCACCAGTGCGTATTTTACCGAAGAGTTTATTCAGCAGGCGTTTCCATCGGTGTATCAATTTGCCACTCCCACTTGCCATAATGCGGTGGTAGGTTTTCTTGGCATAGCATCAGAAACCAAACAACTGCGAGCCAATCTTAAGCAAACCCCAATGTTGAACCCGGAAAAAAACAGTTGTCGATTGCGCTACGCCGTCAAGAAGATAGCTTAATTACCTTAAAGCTTTTGTTTTTTGCTACCACTTCCACTGATCGAAAGTAAGATGCTGCGGCCTGTTCAAGGGCAATAAATTGATTCACCACAAAAAAGGCGACGCCGGTTTTGTTCAGGTGATTGCGTGCGCTTTGCACAAATAAATCTGTGAGTTTTTTCTCGGTATCAAACCCCTTGTGGAAAGGTGGATTGCATAGCACTAAATCAAA
>JBFKSL010000027.1:0-16081 GCA_041626995.1 Ketobacter sp.
CCATCCATGTTGTTTTTAAATAAACGTTTTTGATCGTTTGCCACGCTAGGGCGCAAGTCAAACGTGGTTTTTGCGATGACATCTTTTTCGCTAAAACTACCGCTATCAATCCTGGCAACCGCAATGGAATCACCGCTTTCCAGCGTGGCTAACAGGTAGTTCAAAATAGCTTGTGCTTTACCGAGTTCCTCGGTGTAAGTGCCAGAGGTGTCAATCAATAAGTACACAGCTTTGTTCGTGGGTTTGGGCTGGCCGCAAGCGGCCAGCGTGAATGTTATAAAAAGTGTTAACAGTAATTTGTTCATGATGTTATACCTCAACTGTTTTCTTTTGCCAGTTCGTCTTCAATAACAGGCTTTCGCTTATTGCTGGCCTGTACAATCCAACCCTCAATGCGTAAAGGAACCGTAATCAACATGTCATAACCAAACACCAATATTTTGCTTAGTTGATTGGCTAACCCGCCCACCAATCGCAAGGCGATGATGATGCTGCGTAAAACAGCAACGGTCAGTACACCCAGCACTGTGCGAGTGGAATGAATAAAGGATTCCAATGGTATGGCAACAAAGGCCAAAGCAAAGGGTAAGATGAATCCCATAACCATTTGACCAATGGAGGGAATCCAGCGGAACTCTGCATTGGTGGCTGCTACACCTGCCAGTGATTGTTTTAGCGCTTCACGATCCAGCGCTAACAGATCTCGCATATAGGCAAGTGATGCCTCAATGCTGGCTAACACAAAAAGAATCGTGAAAGTAATCACCATCATGCGTTTACGCATTTTGTCATCCATGTGGCCAATCACTGGAAACAACTTGGTGATGCGTAAAGATTCCAGCAGGAACAGGCCCATAGCGATTTCCACCATAATAATTACCAAGGCAGCAACATCAGAGGTTTTAAAGTCACCCATATAGCTGGTGCCGCCTACCATTTCTGACATGGGCATGGCGATTAATTGAAAATTAATGAGGCCCCCCATCACTGCCACGATCAACACCAATCCTGCGATAAAAAATTGTGTGAGGGAGGATGATGTTAAAGAGCGGGTAATGCTGTCGTCGTTATCACGAATGGATTCATAGTTTGCCATGTGTTTGTCGATGGCATCGGCCCGTTCTTGGGTAATGGCAACCGCGTCTTTTGTTTTACCTAGCTTGTTGGCAAGGGCTCGCCATTGTGGTTGTAAAGCGGCAAGCAAACGATGCCTTTCTGCGCTGGATTTTTGATAAGCTTTTAAGGTTTCCTCATGGGAGCTCACCACTTCGTCTTGAATATTTTCAAGGATGCTGGTTACCATTGGGTCGCTCTGCTTAGGTAGCTCCGATATGGTTTGAACTACGCTTAACCATTCCGGTGGCAAGGGTGGTGCATCCGCAGCATCCTGGTAGTCATCTTCTAAACGCTTAATGGCATCCGTGAGTTCACGGTGCAATGCTGGATAATGGCTCAGATCTCGCGCCACAATGTCATTAATGCGAGTGAACTCACGTTCAATCACTTTTTCTGTGGCCTCGCGACCTTGGGCCAATATCACTTCTTTATTACGCTGCATGGCTTGGCGTTCAACGTTTGACACGGCGCGGGCAGCGCTACGAGCAAAGCGATAAATGCTACGCCCGCTGGTTCTAATTAATTGGTGGGCGGGTTGGCGGGCTAGATAGAGCACGCTAACCAGTAGTGCCAACCACACCGCCATAGACAGGCCGTGTGAGTCCGACCAAAGCAATATAAGTTCGTTTAACATGATGTAATCCTCAATTTTTGTGAATCATGGCGCACGGAGTAAGTTTTCCAGTGCCCTTGATTGAGAATTTTCAGCTAGGCTGGTGAATAATCGGTGAGTTTTTCTGGCCCGCTGTATTACCAGCGGTAATTTGATAACGAAATCACAACAATAAATGGGCTATGGCTAAGTTGTTTTGGGTTGAAGATCAATCCTATTGGATCGATAAGTTTTCTGAGATTCTGCAACAGACTGATTTCGATGGTGAAATTAATCAACTAGAAGTCTTTAAGTTTGCGGAAGCCGCTCAGCAGCGAATTGCGTGCATGGCAGTGGATCAAAAACCGGATTTAGCGATATTAGATGCCAATATGAACGGTTCTGATCAGGCTGGCTTTAGCGTGTCTCGTGCCTTGCGAAAAAAGTGGCCAGACCTTCCCATTTTATATTTGTCGGAGCACAGTGGCACCCATATAGAACAGCAGGCGATTACAGAAAACGACGCTCAGGATTTTATTGCCAAGCATCAGCGTAATATAGAGGAGGTATTATGTTGGCGTATAAAAGCAACCCTCAAGCGTCAAAGTGTTCCGCAACAGGATAATGACTCCGTATTACAAAACGGCAACCTGCGCATTGACCTAAACAGCTGGGAGGTGTTTTGGAAAGGGGTAAAACTCATGAATCCTCATAATGCCAAGCGACCGCTAGCGCCAACACCGCGTAAAATTTTACGTTATTTGGTGGAACGCAGCCCTCGGCCTCAAAGTACGGAACAAATCGCTGAATTGTTGGGGGCAGACCCAGAACGATTTTCCTATGCCAATTATCGTCAGCATATTAAAACCTTGCGCATGGCATTTGATGCAGCAGAAAATAATACCGGTGCCTTTAGTGAATTGTGTCAGCAAGGCAAGGGAATTGTTACCTTCGGTGATGCTCAGGCTTATTTGTGGAAAGCAGATCAATGACCAAAGCAAATACTACAGTTAAGGCAGCCTATCCGATTTTAACGTTAGTGTTGGCAATGCTTTTGTTGGCTTACTTTTATTTGCAAAGCCAGGCTGACCTGTTGGCATTTTATTCGGTTCCGGAAATAATTTATCGATCACCAATGCCTGAAGCCTGGGTAATGCTGTTTATCGCGGTTGCTTGGTTAGAGTTACGGGCTGTGCTAAGACGTCGAGAACAACAGCAACTTTTACTGGATAAGGCTAATCAACAGATAGAAGAATTGTTAGCGAACAAGAAACAACTGAATACCAAAGCCCATGTTTACGCTAATCATGCTGACAAGCTTAAACTGTTTATCAGTGACAAGTTGCTGGAGTACATTGAGTACGATGAAAAGTTCCTGCACTTTAAGAGTATTGCCAGTGAAGTTCGACACAATGGCGTCATCAGTTATGACAAAGTTACCAGTTTGTTGCAAAGCGCTATGGATCAGTTGGCATCTGAGGATGAACGTTATTCTGAATTAAAAGATGCTCGCAATAGCTTGCGTTTTTTATGGGATCTATTGGATCTCTCAACGGCAGACAATATTGCTTTGCATATTGCTAACCAAGTATGTGAAAGTGAAGAGCTGTTGTTTCAGTCTGAACTTAATGATGACTCTGCACCGTTAGTCAATAAGCCCGTTTTTGATGCAAAATCTGTGTTGCTAAACGCGTTGGCGCGTTGTTTTGGTAGTAATCCTTTATTGGATGAAGACGGTTCTATCCACATAGAAGATCAAAGCCATGTTCATATTCAATGCTCTCCAGCTGAACCACTGTTAGGCAATGAAAATCATATTATTTTGGCATTGGAAAATATTATCAACAACGCACAGTTTTTTACCGGAAGACGAGGTTCACGACGAGTGCAAAGGCTGGCTCGCATAGCGGTTCAGCTGGATCAAAGTGGTGATTATATCCGTTATCGCGTATATAACCGTGGCCCCCATATCGATGAAGATAATGCACTAAAACTTTTCCAATTGGGATATTCCACCCGCAGAGTAAAACAGCATCATGGCAAAGGGCTGGGGTTGTATTTTGTTAACGAGATTGTGAAAGGTTATGACGGCGTTCTTTCTTTTCGTAATATTTACAACCAAAGTGATACATTATCGCTGCGCTTGGAACTGGACAGCGGAGAAATTATTACCGACATGATTGAAGTGGTGGTAGAGGATGGTGTGCCACAGTGTCGCAAAACTGGGGGTGATTCTCTTGATGAACAGCATCAGTGGCCATTGAGTGGGGCGTTGCTGTCTGTTGAAATTACACATCAATCCGATCAGAAAACCCATCGCATTTTAGCAGATCAACTTACCCAAAAACGATTTTATGATCCAGTGCAATCGGCCTTCCCCCGTTGGTGCTTGAGCATGGAAAAACCGAATAGCCTTACATTTATGCCGTTGGATACCGCCGGTGTTAGCTTTCAGATCAAATTACCCAGTGTAACCGCTCGTTTGGAAGGGGATTTGTTGGATACCGATGAAGAACATATGGATCAGCAAATTGCCAAGCTCACCACTCAATTCAAAAGTTTGGAAGATTGAATTGAAAATGTGGCGGAAATAGCAAGTTCTTACCAAGTTCGTGTCTCGAATTCATCATCGCAAGCCGTTATGCTTTTGTCCTTTAATACAGGGGGCTTAAAATGAAGTGTTTGGTTGTGGGTGGTGGTTTATCCGGTTTGGCTTCGGCAGTGTGGTTATCTGAGGCGGGCCATCAAGTGACCTTGCTGGAACGGCGTGGTGCTTTGGGCGGGCGTACTATTTCTATTCCGCAACCTGCGGTGGATGATGTGCCCGATAATGGGCAGCACGTTTTTGCGAGTGGTTATGAAAACCTATTTCGTTTTTTGGACAGTGTTGGCACTCGCAAGTATGTAGAGTTTCCAGGCCACATGTCGTTTCGTTTACCCGGTGGAAAAGTGCGGCGCTCCTCTTTTGCTGGGTTGGATGGTCTGCGTGCAATGCTCGGTGACCTGCCAGAAGTAAAAGGCATCGATAAAATACGCACTGCTTGGGCGCAGATGAAACTGTTTCGTCAAGCCATCAAACAACCGGATGATCTTGACGATATTACCGCCGATGAATGGTTCCATCGTTTGGGTATGCCGGCGTCGGCTCGTAAGGTCATGTGGGATGGTGTCGTGATTGGCTTAACCGGCGATAAAACAGAAATTTCTTCAGCTAAAGTGCCGGCGGATTTAATGGTTACAGGAATGCGTCAGGCCATAAAAATGAAAACACCGGTTTCCATTGGGTATCCAACGGTGGATTTGGATACACTGTTTGTGAGCAGTGCGGAAAAAGTATTTGCTGATCGTGGCGTCGAGGTGCGCACCCGTGCTCCTGTGCGCAGCATTGATGTGGATGGTACTAAAGTTAAAGGCGTAACCCTGTTAGATGGAGAGCAGTTAACCGCCGATTGTGTAATTTGTGCCGTGCCTGTGTGGCAGGTAAAAGGCATGTTGGATCAGGTTCCCGGTAGTGACGTGTATTATCGTGCGGTGGAGCATTTAACCGCTGTGCCAATTGTGAGCGTAAATTACTATTTGGATCGCAGCTTGGATATGGATGATTGGGGTGAGATTCTATACGGTGGAGAAGGGGTGTTGGAACAGGTTTGGGATCGGCAGAAAATGCATAACCGCTCACCAGACAAAAACTGGTTCTATTCCACTACCGTATCTGCTTCCTATGATTTAATTAAGCTCAGTAATCAGGAAATTGTGGATACGCAAATGGAAATGCTGGGTCGCTTTTACCCTGCTGCTCGTGAAGCCAAAGTACTTCATAGCCATATTGTACGCATGCCCAATTCTACCTTTGCTCAACGTCCCGGTACTGCCAGAGTGCGGCCACCACAGAAAACGCAAGTGAAAGGTTTGGCTGTTGCCGGGGATTGGACACGTACCGACTGGACTACTACCATGGAAGGCGCTTGCCAAAGTGCGGCTAGAGCGGTGGAGGCTGTTCTAGCTTAGGTAATTCCAGCGTTAAACGCGTTATTAAGAAGTAAGCTCACGCATGAATATTGTTGAAGTTGATAGTAAAGCCGGCCCTGTGTCACTGACCTCTCATGGTGCTCTCGCCCAAACGACTCAACATATTCATGTGGGCTTTAGCAGCCCTTATCAACTTTTAAGTTCCGCTGTTTTGAATGGTGGTTTGCAAGTGGCGCATCATGTGCTGAATTTGAAGGTGGATGCTTCTGAGCCATCTTCAGAATCACCACAGCAGAGCCTGCAACAATATTCTCACCAAAAAAATTGGCATGGAACGGTTGTAGGGATGATGACCGCTGCATCCATGAACAGTTGTCGTGTTTTTCGTACCAGTGTGGAGGGTGTCGATATGTCCGTTGCGCTTACCTTGGGGTTAAGCAATGCGGGCCGCGTGGGCGAGCCCTGCGGCAGTACGGAATTAAGTATTCAGCCTGATATCGGCACTATAAACATTATTTTTGTTACCTCGGCAAACTTAACTTCCAGTGCTATGGTAGAAGCGGTTCAGATGATCACTGAAGCCAAGGCAGCCGCATTGCAAGACGCCAATATTCAAAGTCAGTATTCCAGTGGCATTGCAACTGGAACCGGTACCGACGCCGTGGTGGTGGCGAGTTTTCCTAAGGGAAAAACCTTATCCTATTGCGGAAAGCATGTTTTGTTTGGTGAATTGCTTGGCAAGCTGGTGTATCAGGCTATGCTATCGTCGTTGCGTTGGTACCACCCAGGAAACAATGGCCACCATAATTAAAAAGCCTAGTATCATCAGCCAAATAAAAAAATGTTGAAGTGTTCCAGCCAGTAATTGTGCACTTACCATCAATCCTACGCAGTGTCCCAGTAGGTGGGTAAGGCTGAGTTGTGCCGCTACATGATGATGGTTGGCGTTTTGCAACGACAGCAATGTACTGTAGAGCGGGGTTAGCCAAGCTAGCCCCATACTGGCCACTAGGGTGAGCAGCAGAAAATGCCAAAGCGACAGCGCCATGTACCAACCGAAGGCGCAGCTAATCAACAGTATCGCAATTAATAGAACTCGAGTTTGATGATTCCCAGCTGGATTTTTGCTTTGTAAAAAATGGGCTATGGCACTGACCACGGCGGCGCCAAGCATTAATGCTCCCAACCAATGGCTAACTTGCTGGGCCTGGGTCTGCAATAGGGTTTCTAAAATGGGTGCAGCGTAAAACTGTAGGCTGCTGGCAAAGGCAGTACTGGCCATGGCGATAAGGGTAAACCCCATAGGCGCTTTCAGTTGGGCTAACCAATCCAGTTTCTTTTTAGAAGAAGAGAGTGGCGGGGATGTGGGCATGCGCTTACCCAGAAACATGCCTACCAAAACCAATGGCCATGCCATTAAAACCCAAATAGGCGCCAACCAATGCAGGGGAGACAGCAGCAACGCGAGTAGAGGGCCACCGCTGCGAGCCAGTGCCAGGTTCAAGCTAATGGTGCTAAAACTTTTTAAGCGCTGCTGAGTAGAAGAAAGTTGCGCACAGCCACTTTGTCCGGCTGGCACTAAGGCAGAGGAGAATAGTCCATAGACAACCCGGCTTGCTGCTAAGCCTGCAATGCATAAGTTGTCATTCAACCAACCCTGCTGCCATCCCCAAAGGCAGGTCGCCAACATCAGCATGCTGGCGCTATAGCCCAGCAAGCCTTTGCCAATTACTGCGCCATAGCCTGCACGAGGCAGTCGCAATGGCCACAGAATGGAACCCACAAAATAAAACACCATACCCAAGGCAAACAATTGTGCCCACTGGCCGTATCCCAAGGGGGAGTGTTCCACCAACAAAGGAAGGCATACCAATAAAGCTGATTGGCCAAGACCGATGGGTGTCACCATGAGTGCCAGTGTGTTCAGGCTGATTTCAGGACTATAGATATCCTGAGTTTTTTTGTTAATGAGAATTGTTTGCATATGCGAATGATACACGATATTCTTTAAGAACAAAATAACTAAGGTGCTGCGCAATGGACAAATCACAGGCCGAATACTTATCCGCTAACACATTTTTAAATGCCTACGTTCGCGAATTGGACGATTGGGAGCGTGAAGACGTGCCATCGTCGTGGCGCTTAAGCGGTTTTCCCGCTCAGGCGTTAACTATCCCCCTGGATCATCATTGCCTTTGGATTGGTGTTGATTATTGGTCCGAGTGTGGCCGTCACCGTTTTGTGATGCCCGCTCGATTGATGATTGAGGACAGCACCAATTTCGAAGAATTGGATTTTCTACCTCTTAGCAAAATACTGGTGGAAAACGCAGCTGCTCAAAAGAACGCAAGCATTGGAGCCATGGCGCGTGCTTTGGAACGCATTATCGAAAGTCATAAAAACATTCAACATAGTTTGGCGTTGAAAGAATCCAATTTGGATCAGTTGTTTCGAGGTCATTTGAACTTCCGTGAGTCAGAGCAAGGCCTGATTACAGGGCACTCTGTACACCCGGCGCCTAAAGTACGCCAGCCTATGACGTCCAGCGAGGCCGAAAAATTTGGTCCCGATGGTGAAAAGGGTTTTGCCCTTGCTTGGTTAAGCGTACGCAAAGAACGTATTCATTATCAAAGTGCGGATGAGGTTTCTCTTGATCAGCGTATTCAGCAGATCGTTGCAGCGGATGATGAGTGGCTGGAACCTGGTTGTGACGTTTCTGAAACTCATCAGCTCATACCAGCCCATCCGTGGCAACTACAAAAACTTAAGCAACACCCGCAGTTAAAACCCTTGTTTAATAGCGGCGATATCGTGGAGTTGGGCATAAATGGCAGTCCATGGTTTGCAACCTCATCCATGCGCTCCCTGTATGCCGAAGCATTACCTTACATGTTGAAGTTTTCCATGAGTGTTCGGCTGACTAATTCGGTACGTCATTTACAGCCGGTGGAAGCAGAGCGGGGTTGTTTAATATCTCAGGTTTTGGCGAGCGAGGTAGGCCACAGCTTTGATCATCGTTTTCAACAATTTACCATCATGCAAGAGCCAGCCTACAGCTGCTTAGTGGGCGAGGAAGGCTTACCAGTTTTGGAATCCATGATGGTGTTTCGACAAAATCCTATTCACGCCGGAATCGATAACGGTTATGAGTTGTTAGCAAATCTATGTCAGGATCATCCCGATAAAAATCAGTGTCGAGCATCTGAGCTAATAAACCAAGTTGCTCAGGTAAAACAACTGTCCCTTGAAAGAGCCTGTCTGCAATGGTTTGACGGGTATATGAAGACGGTGTTAGAGCCGTTGATATTGGCCCAGGCCGATTACGGCATATTATTCGGCGCCCATCAGCAAAATATCGTTTTAAAACTAAAAGACGGTATTCCACATCATTGTTTCTTTCGTGATTGTCAGGGTACCGGTTTTAGTGCAGTAGGCGTGAAGCTGTTCAAGCTGGATGAACAGCAGCTTGGAGAACTCGCTGAAAATCAATTGAATGAGGAAATGGCGAACAAGTTATTTGCCTATTATTTAATTATAAATTCCAGTTTCTCACTTATTAGCGCTTTGGCTGCTGATCAAATTGTTGATGAGCAGGTTCTATTAATTAGATTACAGAAGTTTTTAAAAGATCTTTTAAGAGGCAATCGAAAAGATTCCAGCTTCTTAGAGTATGTACTCTATTCGGAAAAATTGTGGCAAAAAGGCAATTTCTTTTGTTCGTTGGCAGATCTTAATGAAAATACCTTAGCCGACCCCCTTTCCATCTACATACCTATCAATAATCCATTTTATGGATTGTCTCTATCCAACCCTGCTGAATCGAGGATGCAGTATGAATAGCCCAATGAGTGAAGCCCTGTTAACCGATGCCATTGAAACCAAGCTCTGGAATTTCGAGCAACTGGAATTGGGCGAAGTGGGTATCCAACTGGAAAGGGCTAATCAAGAACAGCGCATATTGCTGGAAAATGACAGCGTTAGTTTGGTTATGGAACTTAATAAGCAAGGCTCTACTGAGTTGGGATTACGTAATTGGAATGCCAGCACCAAGTCGGGTCAAATTAAACACGCCCAGGTAGGGGTGATGCTGTGTTTGGATTTTTTGTTTAGCTTGAATAAGGAAGTGGATTCTATTCAGGTTTGCAAAGAAGTAACTTACTTATTGCCTGAGCAAATCTGTCGAGATTTTCATCTGCACCGTAGCGATTTTTACCAATGGCCACAGCTCTGGTTGGCACGACAGCTACGTTACCCTGAACCAAAAAAAATGACAGAAACCAATGGCGTGGAACATCCAGTGCGCCCATCACAGCCCAGTGGCGAAATCTATCGGCGCTTTTGCCCGGAAATAGAGAAAACCCTGAGTTTTAGAGTAATTAATCCAGAAACAGATTTAGATGTGTTTCACCAATGGATGAACCAGGAACGTGTTGCCAAAATGTGGGAGCTGGATAAGCCTAAACAGGAGTTGGCAGAATACCTTAAGACAAAAGAACAAGATCCACACCTTTATTCGGTAGTGGCAAGTCTTGATGGCGAATTGTTGGGATATTTTGAATTGTATTGGGTGATCGAAGACCGATTAGGGCCTTACTATGCTGCTGAACATTACGATCGTGGTATGCATCTGTTAGTGGGAAATACTAATTTTCTTGGAACAAAATTCTTTTACTGTTGGTTTACCGGCTTAACGCATTGTTTGTTTTTGGATGAGCCCCGTACTCAACGCATTATGGGTGAGCCCAGGCATGATAACAAAGCGCTGCTGCGTTACGCTCCAATGGTTCAATACCAAAAAATAAAAGAATTCGATTTTCCACATAAACGCTCCGCGCTTATGCAGTGTGATCGCTTTGATTTTTTCAATAAAGTGGTGTTGCCGTAATGGAAAAGTCTGACAGCGATCTATGGTGTGTTCTTAATCGAAGGATGATAGCGAAAACCATCTCGGAGTTGCATTACGAAGAATGCATATTGCCAGAAGAAAATGGTAATGCATTTGGCCTGCGTTTAAAAAGTGGGGTTCAGTATCAGTTTAATGCCTGGCTAACTCTGTGGGGGCAGCTTCGGGTAAATCATAACTCTTTGCTGCGTAACGGGAAGTCGGTAGATTGCGCTGCCCAGTTTTTTGTGGATGCCAGGCAAGAGCTGGAATTAACCGATATTATATTGGGTAATTTATTGGAAGAATGCTACCAGACGTTGGCTGGTGATATGAATTCATGGCGCCTTAAAAACGGGGTGAGTGCTCGCCAGCTTGCACAAATGGATGTGGATGCCATGCAACCCTATTTGGATGGGCATCCCAAGGCCGTATTGAATAAAGGGCGAATAGGCTGGGGTTTGGATGCGCTAGAACAGTATGCACCCGAAGCAAACCAACCAATTCAGCTGCGTTGGCTTGCTGTGCGTAAGTCCCTTGTGAAGATGGGAACACAGTATCCAGATGCCATTAATCGCATGGTGGCCGATGCCATGAGTGCTGACGAACTGTCGGTGCAAAATAGTATTGCAGAAAGTTTGGGTGTCAGTGGCGATAATTGGATTACTATACCCGTACACCCCTGGCAGTGGCAGAAAGTAATTCAAATTCAATACCAGGCATGGATAAGCAGGGGTGATCTGGTGGACTTGGGGGTGCGTGGTCATAATTTCCTGCCCTTGCAATCCATTCGTACGCTAGCCAATGTGACAGAGCCACAGGCACATAACGTGAAAATGCCTCTAACCATTCTTAATACCTCTTGTTATCGGGGCATCCCCGGAAAGTACATCGAAGTGGGCGCAGCGCTTTCACAATGGCTAAGTGATGTCTGTGAAAGTGATCCGCTTTTATATGACAGTCAAACGGTGGTATTAAAAGAGCCCCTGGGTGTCCATGTGCCACATCCTTTATATGAACAGATTGAATCTGCTCCCTATCGTTACAACGAAACGTTAGGTGTGATCTGGCGTGAAAGCATGCAAAGCAAACTTAAAGCTGGTGAGCGTGCTATGTTGGTGGCTGCTTTGTTACAAACAGACAACCATGGTTATACGATAGTGGAGAGCCTGATTAAAGAATCGGGTTTACCAGTAAAGCTATGGTTGGAGCGATATTTTCAAGCAGTGGTGATTCCTCTTTATCATTTGATGTGTTGCTACGGTATTGGTTTGGTTGCCCATGGCCAAAATTTAACATTAGTTGTTGAAAACGGTGTGCCAAAACGCCTTGCTTTGAAAGATTTGCAAGGTGACCTGCGTATTGTTGATGAAGATTTTCCAGAATTGGAATCATTGCCAGGAAACATAAAGCAAGTATTAACCCGGTTACCAGCAGCCTATTTGTTGCATGATTTGCAAACCGGGCATTTCGTTACCGTGCTGCGTTATTTTTCGGCACTGTTACAAGAGCAGAAATTAATATCTGAATCTGTGTTTTATCAGGTATTAGCCAGTGTTATTAAAGAGTATCAACTCTCTTATCCTCAATTGCAGCCACGTTTTCGTCAGTTTGATTTGCTTACCGATAAGATAAAGCGTGTGTGTATTAACCGTGTTCGCTTTAAGCAAGGATACGGTGATAGTGACGAGAGACCTTTGCCCACCTTAGGAAGTGATATTCCCAACCCCTTAGTAGTAGCTAGTCAGTATTTAGAAAAGGAACCCAGCTAATGAATTCTCAACATGTCAATTTGGCCGGTATTGGTGCTGGTCCCTTTAATTTAAGTGTGGCTGCACTATTGCATAAAGCAAAAGGGATACAAGCCGCTTTTTTTGATAAGAAGAACCATTTTGATTGGCACCCTGGTTTGATGTTGGATGATGCAAAATTACAAACTTCATGGATGAAAGATTTGGTTACAGCGGTTGATCCCACCAGTCCATTTAGTTTTATGAACTTCCTCGTACAAAAGGGGCGCTTCTATTCGTTCATAAATGCTGAACAGTCTGCCATTTCCCGTCAGGAGTTTGCGCAATACTTAGAATGGGTTTCAGTTCAATTGCCTTCTATTCACTATGGCAATCAGGTGCGGGAAATTAACTTTAAGCAAAATAAATTTTGGCTGCGGTTCGACGATAAGATAATCAGTGCGGATAACTTATGCGTTGGTACCGGCACTCAACCCTATATACCCGCTTTTGCCTCAGCGTATCTAGGTAAACAGGTATTTCATGGTGGTAAAGTGTTGGCAAGTCCACGTAATTTTTCTGGGAAAAGGGTGGCCGTTGTGGGTGGCGGACAAACGGGTGCGGAAATATTTCTAAATTTAATGCGTGGTCAGTGGGGTGAGTGCGAGTCGGTGCATTGGCTTTCTCGCCGTGATAACTTTGAGCAACTGGATGAATCGCCTTTTACCAATGATTTCTTCACGCCTGATTACGTGCGTTACTTTCTTGGTTTGAACCATGCGGATAAAAAAATCATGGTTGAAAAGCAAAAATTGGCAAGTGATGGTATTTCACCAAGCACTCTAAAGGAAATTTATCAGTCGCTATATCATGCTCAGATTGTGCATAAGAACAAAGATAAGTTTGTACTCATGCCGGGGCGAACTTTAATTAATATGAATAAGCAGACTAATGGATTTGGTCTTGAAGTGGATTATCCACAAATGTCCACCATCGAGAAAATGGATGCGGATATCGTGATTTTCTGCACTGGCTTTAAATCCGTTGTGCCAGGTTGTCTTGAGCCGCTAGCGGATGAATTGCATTGGGAGTCGGAAGGCGTGTTCTCCATGCAGGACAATTATCGTGTTAACTGGAATGGCGATCAGCATAATCGCATTTATGCGGTGAATGCCAGCCGCCATCATCATGGTATCGTAGATCCGCAAACCAGTTTGATGTCGTGGCGCAGTGCGATTATTGCCAATGACTTGTTGGGGTACGAGCTTTATCCATTAAACCAGCCCACGATGGTGCAATGGGAACCTTTGCAGCAACAGAGTGCCATGCATGAACAATACGTTGCGTAGGAAATAATATGACGAACAACACAATCAACACTGCTCGTGTAGAGCCCATCCTTATTAGGGGTTGGCCAATGGTTGAAGTAGTATTTCAAGGAGCAGCCAACCAACAGCAAGTGGCACATTGGTTGCGAGAGATGGACGCCCTTATAGATAAAAAGCAGCCATTCGGTTTATTAACCAAAACCATGTCTGAAAGTGACTTTTCAGATTTGGCTCGTAAAGCGATGGGGCTTTGGTTTAAGCAGCAAAAGGAATTGATTGGACGTTGGTGCGTAGGGGTTTCCCGAGTGGCTCCCAACCAAGATGCTGTTCAGAGAATGGCGGGCGAAAAAATGCAGGCAGCTATGCCCTGTCCGATTTTTGCTTCAGCGTCTGAGGATGAAGCCCGGCAATGGCTTGAAGGTCAATTACGAGTCTTGGGCTGAGGGCTCGGTCAAATACCCAACCACCATCTTCACCAAGCCTTGTTCCACTTCCTCCTGGGTCAGCAAACTATCCGGCTGGCCCACCAGGCGCACCATGGTAAACATAACGCTGTTGGCGATAATGAAAATCCTCACGTGAAGATCGTCGATTTGGTGCTTATGATAATTTTTTAGAAAATATACCCGGGCAATATCCATAAACTTCTGTTGCAGGGTGTTCATCACAATATCGGTGGGCAGTCGGTGCCAGTTCCTGACCAGCTCCAAATATAAACCGTCGCTTGAGTTCAATAACGCAAAACCAAATTGAATGGTTACTCTCACAATATCGTCTATGGATTGGTTCTGACTCCAAGGCAAGTGAGTGAGGGCATTGCTAATATCCTGGGCCAATTTCTCTACCAAAGCCTCAATCAACGATTCCTTGTCATCAAAATATTGGTACAACGATCCCACACTCACGCCAGCCTTTTCAGCAATACGTGGTGTAGTGGTGCCATCCAGGCCAAATTCCACAATACAGGCACCGGTAGCGTCCACTAGAGAGGCCACCATCTGTTTCGATCGCTGCTGTTGAGGCTTTTTGCGCATATTTCCACCAAACGCGAATTGAATGCGAATAACTATTCGCATTATGCTAGGTGAATTACCAAAAGTCTATTGGAGTAACCTATGACTGTGCAGGCGGTTGAACCCAAGCCTATCCCTAGTAGAGTTAGGCCCTATGAGAAAACCCAAAAAAACACCCCGTGGTATATGAAGGCTATTGTTGGGAGGGATCTCGCTCCTACCCCAGAGGAATACGATAAGCTGGTGGCAGCCCTGTGGCAGGGGGATGGCCCAATGGATGCTCTTGTGGACTGGATGTTTGAGTTCGGCCCTAAAGAAGCCAAAGGCTTGATTGAACAGGCCGTAGAGAAAGGCGTGGGCACCATTGAAGATTGCCCGCAGCCTCTGTTGGACTTTTTCCAAACCTTAGAAAACCCGCCGGCCTGGATTGATCAGGAGCTGGTGGAAGAGGGCGTGCGCTTTATTCATGGCATCGGCATTACTGCAGAATATGTGTTGCGTGATCTGGCGCTGATGGGTGGTTATCTGCTTTCAGGATTTAACCAGTCTCTGGTGCTAACCGGAGCTCTAAACAAAGGTGCAGCCAAACGCATTGCCGAAACGGGAAAGTGGTGGATGGATTGCACCGAGCCTTACGGCATGACTCGCTATGGCGTGGGTTTTAAATCCACCATTCATGTGCGCATGATCCACAGTTTAGTGCGCCGCAACCTTGCTAGCAAACCACAATGGGATAGCAGTAAATGGGGTTTGCCCTTAAGCCAAATTGACATGGTTGCAACCTACTTAGGTTTCAGCGTGGTGTTGCTAGGCGGCCTGCGCAAGTTGGGTGTACCGGTTACTCCAAGAGAATCCAAAGCCGTTATGCACCTATGGGCTTATGCCTGCTGGATAATGGGCGTTGATGAAAAATGGTTAGTGCAAACTGAGCGTGAAGGTATGGTATTGCTGAATCACACCTATATGACACAAAGCAAACCGGATAAAACCAGCCGAGACTTGGCTCAAGCTTTGGCCGATGAACCGTTAGAGCGTGAATTCAAACACTTTGAAAGCCTACGTAGACAAATTAACTATCATCAACACCTTAGTATTAGTCATTATTTTCTTGGTGAAGAAAAGCTGGAACAGCTTGGCTTGCCGAAAAGCTCGTCTTGGTATGCATGGCTAAGTACACCACCAAGATTCGCCGCATATACTGCAAAGCGCGTGTTACCGTTCACGAGGAAAAAGTTGCAGAAAGAAGGGCGCAAACAACAGAAGGAAATGCTTGCCGCCATGTTTGGTCAATCTGAGCAAGCGGTGCTGGCGCCAGATGAAAACCATCCGGCCCATATATAAAATAATAACGAGAGTAGTAGTATGTTGTTAGATTTTTTTCAATCACCGGAATCCCAAAATTTAAAAAAATTATTGCCAGGTGAAACTGGGCTGCCCTTATTGGGGCATAG
>JBFKSL010000028.1:0-16071 GCA_041626995.1 Ketobacter sp.
CGGTGGTGGGGCTGTCGCTGGGAGGCGTTGGATCAGGAACCGATATGGCCATGGCCTGATTTACGTAGAAAGTTAATGCCAACAACATACTGGCAGCAGTTAACCATTCGGTAATTGTTTTTGTGTTCATGATCGAGTCCCTTTGCATGTCATTACGAAGAGTTTCCAGAACTGCTGCTTCCCGGCAGTAGACTGTGATGCTTTGAATGCAGTCGAAGGGAGGAATGAAATTAAATATGGAAACTTGGCTATGAAGCTTAGTAAGCGCGAACCGGGAGAGTTATAGACAGTTTGCCCTTTGGCCATTCCAGCGGGGGTAATTGTGTAAGTTTACCTGCCTCTGATCTTTTGGTGTCTACATATTAATAAATGAATGTTTACTTTTTCGAGCGGTTGAAATAGAGCCGTGACTAAAGTGTGATCTAGAGTAGAGAGGCTCACTAATTTGGCATTATCCTAATTGTATTAGGTGCGGCTTATGAGTCGTTCTTTCTAATTCATCTGAGGTAGGCCGCGTTGCCGATTTGTGCGTTAGCATCGTGTGTTATTAAGAACAACAAAAGCAAAAGGATTACAACCATGTCATATAACTTTGAGAACAGAGTGGCTATCGTGACCGGCGCTGGGGGAGGCTTGGGTTACGCTTATGCGGAATACCTTGCAAAGCATGGTGCCAAGGTAGTGGTAAACGATTTGGGTGGTGATCCATTGGGGATGGATCAAAACATCGATTCCTCTTATGCAGTACAGGCGGTCAATCGCATTAAGGAAATGGGCGGCGAAGCCATCGCTAATAAAGACAGTGTGTCTGAATGGGATTCCGCCAAAAAAATTGTAGAGCAGGCTATGGATACCTGGGGCCGCGTGGACATTATCATTAATAACGCAGGCATCACCAGTCCGGCCATTTTTCCCGATATAGATAAGCAGGAAATGGAGCAACACCATGGCGTGCATGTGATGGGTACATTAAATACCATGCGTGCTGCCTGGCCCTATATGTTGAAGCAAAAGTATGGGCGAATCGTCAATACGTCTTCTTCTTCTACTTTGGGGTTTGTTCCTCAAATTGCGTATCCTACTATGAAAGCGGGTGTGCTGGGTTTAACTAACAATTTGGCGCTGCTGGGTAAAGATCACGGCATTAATATTAATGCCATTATGCCTGCGGCTTTTACAAGAATGACCGGTTTATTGCCCGATTGTACTTTCCGCCAGAAGTTGGAAAACGAATTCACACCAGACAAATTAGCGCCAGTAATTGCTTATCTTTGCCATGAAAAGTGTGATGTAAATGGTGAATTCTTTTCTGTGGGCGGTGGTCAATTCTATCGAGTGGTATTCGCCGCTTCTGAAACCATGAAAGTGGATGACACCATGGAATCTGTTGCTAATAGTATTGGCACGGTGATGAATGATCAGAGTCCGTGGAAAGTGATTCACGATGCCTTTGACGATCTGGGTAACTTAGGCTTTGCGGAAGATGAATATGAAATGTTCCGCGATATGACGGCCACTCAAAACAGCCATTTAGCCGATGCCAAAGTGGATGCAGTTAAAATCAAAACCATTGATGATGTGTGGAAGCTCACTATTAAATCCCCTGTAGGTGATCAGTTCAGTAATCTGGTGTTGAATTCCCAGGGTAGCAATTTGGTCGGTAATGTGTTGAACGAAGAACACGGACCACAAAAAGTGTTGGATGGAAAAATTGAAAATGGCGACACCATGACCTGGAGCTGCAAATTGAGCAAACCAGTACCCATGACCTTAAGTTACACCATGCAAATGGATGGTGAAAAGAAACTGGGTGGAACGGTGAAGGGTAAGTTGATGGGCAAAGTGGTGATGGATGCCGCCGTCACGGGTATTTTGTTACAAGGTGCCGAAGCGGATGCAGCGAAGAAACTGTCTTCGGAAGCGCCAGAGCCCAAGAAGGGTTTTTTCTCTAAGTTATTTGGCTAGTTTTCTTAAGAAGTACTCTCACCGTTCACACGTTCAGTGGAATGGTGGGAGCCTATTATATTGATCGAATTGCTCAAGCTTTGTCACTTCTGGTCATAGTACATTGGGTTATGGCTGCCTAATATCGAATGTTGTGTTCACGGTTAGGCAGTATCTATGAAACCCCTTCAAATTCCACAGAATTTACCCGTCTTTTATGATGAAGGCGGTAAGCTTCATCCTTCTCACTTGGCAACCGGTCCCTGGTATAAGGGAACCCAGCATGGTAGCGCCATGATGCTACTGGCTGCTTTGGCGGCGGAGCAGTTTCCTTCAGAAATAGAAAGGCAAGTGACTCGCCTAACCGTTGACATGATGAAGGCCGCACCTATCGCACCCATTGAGCTGCAGACAATGGTGCGTAAGGGGGGGAAGAATATGGAAGTGTTGGATATTTCTATATTAAATGAAGGTCAGGAATTTGTACGAGCCTCTGCCATGCGTTTTCGAATTGATGAGGTTCCCGTTGCGGAGCGCATTAAATTTAAAGGTGATGTGCCCGTATTGCCTGAACCGCTTGCTGAGTCGTTGTTTACCGAAGCTGCTCATCGTGAAGGTTTTCATCACGCCATTGAAATTCGTATTGATGTGCATGCAAATCCCGCAATCATGTGGCTTCGATTAAGGCAGCCGGTGATAGGGAATCAGCCAGCAACGCCGCTGTTACGTGTGGCTGCTGCAGCTGATTGGACTTATGCTGTGCCGAGCATTGCTCATCGTGTAGTAACAGGTGAAGGATTTAATAGCCAGCCCTATTACGGTATTAATCCAGATACTACGATTAATCTTCATCGACCAGCAACGGGGGAGTGGATCGGTATTCAATCTAATCCCACCTACGATAATTTGGGGGTTGGTACGGTAATGGGACAGTTATTTGATCAGCTAGGCCCAATTGGGTACAGCACTCAATCCGTTTTACTCCGTCATAGAATAAGTTCTTAGTTCAAACTGAAACTCTTCTTGCATTTTTTTGAGGCCAATTGTGATCGCGATTTTGGCCTCTTTGCAGTTGCGCTATTTGAAATAAAAAATCTAATCCGAAAATGTCTGGTTATGCACACCTTTTTGTCCTGTTGCACGCTAACAGGGCATTTGTTTCGTTGCCATACTGGCCTCCGTTTCTTTCTAGAAGCAGTAAACAATAAAAAGAAACTTCGTATTAATTTTTATTGAAAGCAGTCTGATTGATTGCAAGGGTGCATGTTATGAAAAATATTAGCGCTATAAGAACATTTTTAATTTCATCATTTGCCGCAGCTGGAGTTGCAGTGTCATTTTCAGCTTTGGCTATCCAGCCTCCATCTCCATCTCCAACTCCTACGCCTACGGGTGACAGCTTTGCTGATTTATTTGATGAGGCCGAGCGTGACGGGCGCTGTAGTGTGCGTCGCGTTAGTGGGCTAGGTTCGACATTTTATGTGCCGACTGATCCAAGTAACCGAAATGCTCGTTTCAATATTCTAGGGTGGGGCAATGGTACAGGAGGAACATCAACAACCTATAGCAGTATGTTGGAATCGATTGCTTCTCATTGCATCTTGGTTGCCGCAGCCAACACGGCAAACTCTGGAACAGGACGAGAAGTTCAAAATGCTGTGGATGACGCGCGTTCACGCTATCGCGATATTTTAAATTCCAATGCACGTGTTTGCACTTCGGGGCATTCACAAGGCGGTGGTGGCTCTTTTAATGCTGCAAATCGAATTGGTAATGATTGTGTGATCTCAGTGCAGGCCGATACGGTATATACCACACAAATTGATCGCGCTGTTGGCCGTAATGTTGAAGTGATTGCATTGTGGGGCAGTGCAGACACCCTCGCTCCTGCCAGTCCATTTAATGCTAATAACATTGAACGTAACACCAGTATTTTGACGCAAGTGGAAACATCGGGAGAAGGGCATTTTGCACCTACAAGCGGAAGAGGGGGGGATATTGGAACGATGTTTCGCATGGCGGCGAAAGCACAGCTGAGCAATGATCCTGCTGAGTCTACAAAATTTCGTGGTGCTTTTTGGGGGCCTACAACCGATAGCACAGTAACGACTCGTGCGCGTGAAATTAGTGATGTGGAACGCGATTCTGGTGCTACTGGTACAAATCCGTAAGCGGATAAGAAGAACCGGGTGTTTGTCTTGCCCGGTTCTATTTTGTACTAAATATAAAAAGGATTTTGCCACCAGCAATATGGAAAGAGATTATCTAAGTACGCGAGCGCTGGTTTTCACCATATGAGTGGTGAAAATTTTCGAAGAGATGACTTTATTCAATTGAATTGCACCTACTGTAGTGGCCGATGGAATTCTGAATACATGAACTGGTAATCAGATTGTCTAGCCATTGTTTTATTGATGCAGGTTCTCAAAACAATCTTAAAAATAAAGTTTGCCATTTAAAATTCAAAAGAGTGTGACCTATGAAAAAAACAAATTTAATGAAAACCCTAAGTGCGTCTGCGGTATTTTTCGCCGGATCATTTTTGTCATCCTATGGCGTAGCAGTTACTCCCGGTGGAGGAGGTGGCGGTGGTTCCTCGGATCCAGCATTCGCTTCCTTGTTTGACGAGGCAGAAGACGATGGCCGCTGTAGTGTGCGACGAGTTAGTGGTGTTAGTTCTACATTTTATGTGCCGTCAGATCCAAGCAATAGTAATGCCCGTTTTAATATATTAGGTTGGGGTAATGGTACTGGAGGTACTTCCACAACCTATAGCACGGTACTGGAATCTATAGCATCACATTGCATTTTGGTGGCCGCTGCCAATACTGCGAATTCAGGTACGGGTCGAGAAGTGCGTGATGCAGTGGAGGATGCTCGTTCTCGTTATAGCAATATTCTGGTATCCAATGCCACTGTTTGCACATCTGGTCATTCTCAGGGTGGTGGTGGTTCGTTTAATGCGGCTAATCGCCTGAGCGCCGATTGTGTTATTGCCGTTCAGGCAGATACACAATTTACCACGCAAATTGATGATCCCGTTGCAAGCAACGTGGAGGTGATTGCGCTATGGAGCGAAAACGATACTTTAGCTCCCGCAGGCAGCGAATGGACAACCAGCAATACTCGCAACGTTGAACGCAATACCAGTATTCTTACGGAAGTGGAAACAGAAGGTGAAGACCACTTTACTATTACTGTAGGGCGAGGTGGTAATATTGGCACTATGTTCCGGATGGCATCTATTGCCCAGCTAAGCAATGATGCTGAGGAGGCAACAAAATTTCGTAAAGCTTTCTGGGGTGCACAAACAGATTCAACGGTTACAACCAGTGCGCGTGAAATCAGTGAAGTGGAGCGAGATAGTGGAGCGGTAAATACCACACCTTAAAATTTACCCAGTAGTGATAAGCGTGTGCGGAGGTTAAATCATCCGCACACACAGTAGACAAAGCTAGATGTCAAACCGGTCTAACTTCATTACTTTGCTCCAGGCTGCAACAAAATCTTTCACAAACTTCTCTTTGCCATCGTTTGCTGCATAAACCTCAGCAACCGCTCGCAATTCTGTATTAGAGCCAAAAATCAAATCGACAGTGGTAGCCGTCCATTTAACTTTTCCAGAAGCACGATCACGACCTTCGTAGATGCCCTCTGCTTTCTTTGACTTGCTCCACTGGGTGGACATATCCAACAGATTAACGAAGAAATCGGTGGTGAGTTTGCCTGGTTGTTTGGTCAGTACACCATGTTGTGTGCCGCCAGTGTTTGCATTAAGCACACGCAGGCCGCCCACCAATACGGTCATTTCTGGGACGGTTAGCGTTAATAAGCTAGCGCGATCAATCATGGCTTCAGCAGGAGGGTAATAACTTTCATCGCTGAAATAATTTCGAAATGCGTCTGCCTTTGGTTCCAGTACCGAGAAGGAATTTATGTCGGTTTGCACCTGACTAGCGTCGGTTCTACCAGGAACAAAAGGCACCTTAATGGCATAACCTGCTGCCTTGGCTGCCTGTTCCACTGCGCCGGAGCCTGCTAAGACAATGACATCTGCCAGTGATACCTTCTTGCCACCTTTTAGCGATGTATTAAAGTCCTGTTGTATTGCTTCTAAGGCCTTTAATGCCAGCGCAAGTTCTTTTGGATTATTTACGGCCCAGTCTTTTTGCGGTGCCAGCCGCAGGCGAGCACCATTGGCTCCTCCGCGCATGTCGGTGCCTCGGAATGACGCTGCGGAAGCCCAAGCGGTTCGGATTAAAACTTCTTTTTCTATATCAGCTTTAAGTATTTTTTTCTTCAGCTTGGCAATATCTTTATCATCAATAAGCTTGTGGTCTACTGGGGGTACTGCATCCTGCCATAACAAAGTTTCTGTGGGCACTTCTTTGCCTAAATAGCGCGCCCGTGGGCCCATGTCACGATGGGTTAACTTAAACCAAGCTTTACCAAATGCCAGATCAAACTCCTTGGGGTTTTTCAAGAAACGTTGGGATATGGCGCGGAAGCCAGGGTCCTTTTTTAAGGCCATATCGGTGGTGAACATAATAGGTGCATGGCGCTTCTTGGGGTTGTGTGCATCTGGTACTAAAGTGGCGGCAGACTTGTCGGTTGGAATCCATTGTGTTGCGCCGGCAGGGCTCTTCACCTTTTTCCACTCGAAGCGAAACAGGTTATCCAAGTAGAGAATCGACCAAGCTGTGGGGGTTGATGTCCAGGCGCCTTCTAGACCGCTGGTGATGGTATCCTCGGCGTTACCTTTACCGCACTTGCTTGTCCAACCAAAGCCTTGTTCTTCGATTGCCGCAGCGGCCGGTTCTGCCCCTGTGCAATCTTTTGGATTGTGGGCTCCGTGGGCTTTTCCCAGAGTATGGCCGCCGGCTACCAGGGCTACGATTTCTTCATCGTTCATGGCCATGCGCCCGAATGACAGGCGCATATCTTGCGCGGCAGCTAGGGGATCGTGGTTACCACCAGGGCCTTCTGGGTTTACATAAATTAATCCCATTTGAATAGCGGCCAAGTCGCCTTGCAGTTTGCCATCTTTAGTGCGCCGCTCTTCCCCTAGAAATTCTTTTTCGGGGCCCCAATAAACCATGTCTGGTTCCCAGTCGTCTTCACGTCCACCGGCAAAACCAAAGGTTTCAAAGCCCATGGACTCCAGCGCAACGTTACCAGATAGAATCATAAGATCGGCCCAGGAAAGTTTGCGGCCATACTTTTGTTTTACCGGCCATAGTAAGCGGCGAGCTTTATCCAGGTTGGCATTATCGGGCCAGCTGTTTAAAGGATCAAAACGTTGCTGTCCGCCACCTGCACCACCGCGGCCATCTCCCACCCGGTAGGTACCAGCGCTGTGCCAGGCCATGCGGATCATAAACGGGCCGTAATGACCGTAATCTGCGGGCCACCAAGGTTGTGATGTGGTCAGTGTTTTTTCAATATCCGCCTTAACCTCTTTTAAATTTAAAGTGTTAAATTCTTTCGCGTAGTTGAATTCGGCCCCATAGGGATTGGACTCAATGTCGTGGTCTCGTAAGGGAGACAGGTTAAGTTGTTCCGGCCACCAAAACCGATTGGACTTGGCTTCAGCGGTAGCAAAACATACATTCGAAAGTGTCAACGAGCAGATTAAAAAAGTCGTGATGGAAAATATCCGTTTAGGTATTTTGTTCATAAATTGCACCCTCCTTTGTTGTCATTGTACTGCTCGATTAGTTATAAGCCTGTTGGTTGCAAAAGGATATTTAAAATAATTGATGGCGCTGATAGTTAAACTTGATCTGTTTGTTTTTTGCGCTAAATTATTCTGAATAAGCGCTATACAAAATCCTTGCTGAGTTGAGAATTCCGATGTATATAGCAAGCATACTCATTTGTTGAAGTGGGGAGCCCAAACCGTCAGTTCCTGATGTGCCCAAGCACCGCTCAAAACGTATCACCTACCTTCTTATCGGACTGACACATGAAAGAAACACTTTTTGTCATCGATGACGAGCAGTTGCGCTCGCAACTTCGTTTAAATGCCATCAGCTTTGATACTTACTTAAAAGACTACCCCAAGCTTAACGAACCGAAGATTCGCATTATCAATCTGTGTGATACCGGCCGTTACCTAAGCCAGGGCTATTACTGCTCGTTGTTGGCAGAAGCTCGTGGCCACGAGGTTCTACCCAGTATTAAAGTAATCAATGCACTACGGGCGAACACTGGCAATATTTGGGTGGATGCAAAAGATTTGAGTATTGAATTGTGTGATGTCGAATCGAACCCAGTGCAGGTGGTGTGCATGGGGGAAGTGGCCGACGAGCGTTATCGTAAAATTGCCGATAGGGCGTTCCAGGAAAACCCAGCACCTATTTTGCAATTGCGTTTTTATGCAGAAGCTTCTGGCCTTACTGTAAGCATCAAAAGCTGCGATTTGAGTCACCTTGAAGAAGAACTCCGTGCGTTTTGCCTGAGCGTGTTGGAAGACTATTCCCGAAAACATTGGCGCAAGCGTGGCGTGGGTAAAAAGTACCGATGGGAGTTGGCCATGCTGGCAAACCCCGCAGAATTGGTTCCACCCAGTAATAAAGGGGCATTGTCTCAGTTCGTGAAAGCCGGTGAAAAACTGGGCATTCGTGTGCAGCAGCTACCTGCGCAAGAGCTACGCTTTATTAATCAATATGATGGCTTGTTTATTCGCGAGACAACGGCCATCGATCATCATACCTATCGTCTGGCCTGTCAGGCTGAGCAGCAAGGTTTGATTGTCATTGATGACCCGGATTCCATCTTACGTTGCTGTAATAAGGTTTTTTTACACGATGCCTTTAACTATCGCAAGGTGCCCAGTTTGAAAACCCAGTTTATTTCCGACGCCAGCTCGGAAACCCTTTCCAAGTTGGAAGAGTGTTTTGATTTTCCAATCGTTTTGAAAATGCCAGAGGGCTCATTTTCGAAAGGAGTGTTTAAAGTAAAAGACTCAGCAGAGCTGAAACGGGTTGCCAAAGACTTATTGAATGAGTCTGCTTTGGTTCTGGCTCAAGAATATTTATTTACCGAATACGACTGGCGTATTGGCGTTTTGAATGGCCGGGCACTCTATGCCTGCCGATACTACATGGCCCGTAATCATTGGCAGATCTATAATCATGGATCAAAACGTTATTTTTCTGGAGGCTTTGATGCCTTGCCTACTTTTGAAGTGCCTCGTCATGTATTAGAGGCTGCCCTTAAGGCGGCTGCGGTGGTGGGTAGTGGCTTATACGGTATCGATATAAAAGAGGTGGATGGTAAGGCTTACGTGTTGGAAGTGAATGATAATCCAAGCATAGAATCGGGCGTTGAAGATAAATATCTGGGCAAGGAGTTGTACATGCAAATTATGTCGGAATTTTCCAGGCGTTTGGAATTGCGTGGGCGCTAAACGATGAATGCCTTCTTGTTTGAAGAATTGCAACCTGATCGAGTGAGTAAGTGGTTTAAGGGCGACTACCCTGAATGCAAACAGCAGTTTGAAAAGGCGGTTCGTAAGTTAAATGCCTTCACCTGGTATCGTTGCAGTTGGCCGCTGCCTGCCGATCCTGAACTTAGCACTGATAGCTTATGGATTGGAAATCAAAATGCCCAACACGTTTTGGTTCTGATCAGCGGTACCCATGGAGTAGAAGGCTATTGTGGCAGCGCCGTGCAATGTTTCCTGCTAGCCTGTTTGAGTCAGCAAGCGTTGATACTACCTGATAACCTGGCAATCTTAATGGTGCATGCTTTAAACCCATGGGGCATGCGTTGGGCGCGCCGTTGTGATGAGCAGGGCATTGACTTGAACCGAAATTTTATTCAGTTCCCACCCGATCTCTCCGTGGATGAAGATTATCTTCAGCTGTTAGATTGCATGGCTATAGCTGCCTCCCAAACAAGGATAGATGCGCTTGCCAAGCTAGCCAAAACCTGGGGCCGTGAAAAGTATGAGAGGGTGTTTAGCGGGGGCCAGTATCAATTTCCTTGGGCACCTTTTTATGGTGGTGAAAAACCGGCTCGTGCTAATGGCGTAATTGACGAATTAATCGATTATTGGCAGTTGCATGGCCGTGGTATGGTGGTGTTGGATCTGCATTCAGGTTTAGGGCCGTGGGCATTTGGTGAGCTTATTTCAGACCATGCCAGTGGCAGTGTGGGCAACCAGTTTGCGCAGCAATTATTTGGTGTGGCTGTAGCCGTTACCGATCATGGCCAATCGTTTTCGGTAAAAAAAGAAGGCCTGCTGGATTACCGTTGGCATCAGTTAATGGAAAAAACGGGGTGTTTTCTTACTTTGGAGTTTGGCTCTGCTGGAACTGATGCGCTATTTGACGTACTGGTCAATGATCATCTGCTGTGGCGTACGTGGGGCGGAGAAAATTGGAGTGACTCAGAATATATTTTGCATCGGAAAGCCATGCTAGAGCATTTCTGTCCGAGTGATAGCCTGTGGCAACAGGCGGTACTGTTCAAATCCTGGCAAGTGGTGGAGCGGGCATTAAAAATGGTTCAGCTACCATAATGACAGCGAGGGTAATGCAAGTTCGTCGCGCGGTAATGGCAGACTTGGAGGATCTACTGACGATAGAAAACGCCTGCTTTAGCAACGATAAGTTAAGCAAGCGTAGCTTCCGCCATTATATTCAGTCGGATCATGGCGAGTTGATCGTTGCCCAAGATAAAGAATCGGGTTCGAGTCAATCGGTGCTGGGTTATGGTTTGGTGTGGTGTCATCAGGGTACTCGTCTGGCTCGATTGTATTCCCTGGCGGTGTTGCCTTCCGCCCGTGGCAGAGGCGTTGCCCAGCAATTGATTGCAGCAGTTGAGTCGGCGGCAGCAGAGCGTGGTTATCTCAGTATGCGGCTGGAGGTTGCCATCAATAACGCGTCCGCCATTGCCTTATATAAGGCGGGTGGTTACCGCGTGTTTGGTGAATATAGTGATTACTACGAAGATCATAGTGATGCTCTTCGTATGCAAAAAACGATACGTCATATTGATGCAGATGCAGGCGGGGTTAGCCGCGCCACTCCCTGGTATCAACAAACCACAGAGTTCACTTGTGGCCCTGCTTCGTTGATGATGGCCATGGCCAGCTTTGGTGAAAATATCCAATGCAACCAAATGTTTGAGTTGGATATCTGGCGCGAAGCGACTACCGTATTTATGACATCAGGTCATGGTGGGTGCCATCCATTTGGTTTGGCCTTAGCCGCTAAACGGCGTGGGTTTGAGGCAATGGTTTCTTTGAACACTAATCAAACGCTGTTTGTGGAGGGGGTACGTTCCGACAATAAAAAGCGAGTCATAGAGATGGTACATAATCAGTTTTTACAGCAATGCCATGGCCAGGGTGTGGCGATCAACTATGAGGATGTGACCCAATATCAAGTGGAATCCTGGCTCAATGAAGGGTTCGCTGTGCTAGCACTGATCAGCACTTATCGGTTAGACGGTAAAAAAGCCCCCCATTGGGTGGTGGTGACTGGTATTGATGATACCTGTATGTATGTACATGATCCGGATGTAGACACTCTCAGCCAGGTAAAAATTGATTGCCAGCATGTGCCCATAGCTCGTGACGACTTTGCACGAATGTCCGTATTTGGTGCCAACCGGCTGCGTACGGCGGTTGCCATTAGGCCTTTGCCTTAGTAGAAAGTTTCGGTTTAAAAAAACACTTAGAATTCAACTGGCTGCAAACCATTAGGCGCCTTTTACTTGTTTGCATGTCGACTACGTTTTTCAAGTTCTCGGCTATACTCAATTGATGAGGGGCCAAATTGGGGGCCCATATTACCCACAGCAACTAACCAGCAGATGTATAAAGGCGTATTGTGCCAATTACCGGTGTCGTTAAAGTTCCGATCAATGAACTCAAAATAGGTATGTTTGTAAGCCAGTTGGATAGGCCCTGGCTTGAAACACCCTTCCTATTGCAGGGTTTTATGATTGACACAGTGGAAGATATCGATGAGCTGAGAAAGCACTGTAAATATGTGTATGTAGACATCATTAAAGGTCGAGCGCCTGCCAACTTTAATCCTAAATCCGTGATTCAGTTGGTGAATGGCGAATTGCCCGAATCGGCTTTAACTGATCCTGAGTCGGGCCTTATCCTCAAGGGCAAAGAGGAGGGAAATCTGCTTTCTGGCTCTTTGGAGTCCATAAAACGCTCCCAAAAAACGCAGACAGTTTTGGAGCAAATGTTCCCGAATCGAAAATTAAAAGTTTACCAAGACCAGACCGAAATAAAAGAAGAGCTGGTCATGGCGAAAAAAGCCTATCAGGAATTTAGTGATTGTATTGAAGGAATGGTTGAGGAAATCAACAGCAAAAATACCTTTGATATGAATCGCGTTAAAACAGCAGTAGATCCGCTTGTGGACAGCGTGATGCGAAACCCCGATGCCTGCATGTGGTTGGCTCGTCTCAAAAACAGTGACAGTTATACCTATAAGCACAGTATGAGCGCTTCTGTATGGGCGGTGGCTTTGGGGAGGCAAATTGGGCTGCCAAAAGTGGATCTGAAGAACCTGGCAGTGGGCACAATGTTATGTGATGTGGGAAAGCTTAAGCTGCCTAAAGAGCTGTTAAGCAAACAAGGCCGATTGAGTAAGGGTGAGTTCACCATGATGCGCTCTCATGTAGACTTGGGTTTGGATTCACTAAAAGATTCCCCTGGGCTTAATAGGCATGTGTTGGATATAGTGGCCCATCACCATGAGCGTTTTAATGGCACTGGATACCCGGATAAATTGGCCGGTGTAAAAATACCAGTGTTGGCTCGCATAGCGGCAATAGCCGATTGCTATGACGCAATGACCAGCGAGCGTCCATATGCATCTGCAGTTTCACCCAGCTTGGCAATCCGAAAACTTTATGAATGGAGGGATGAAGATTTTCAAGCGGAGCTGGTAGAAGAGTTTATCCAGGCAGTAGGGTTGTATCCCGCTGGAACGCTGATTGAGTTGTCCAACGGTGCAGTTGGAATTGTGGTGGCTGAATCCAGGACTCGACGGTTGCGACCCACATTGCTGTTGTTGCTGGATACGGAGAAGAAAGCGTTAGAAGAAATTACTGAGCTCGATCTTATGGATGTTCAGAATGATCCTGAAACCGGACAGCATTTGGATATCGTAACAAGTTTAAGTCCTGGTAGTTATGGGATTGACCCAGAAAGTATCTATTATTGATGGTGCAATCCATGAGCTTTGATGTGGTTGATCGATTAACTTTTCTCAATAAATTACAGTCAATTTGTAATGACGCCTTTAGCAGGCACGTTACTTTGGGTCTGTTGGTGATTGATTTGTTGGAGTTTCGGCGTGTAAATGCGGTTTATGGATTTCAAATTGGTAATGAAATTATCAAGCAAACCGTTCAGCGTTTACGGGCAGCAGGTTTCAAAGACAGTGAGCTATTTCGAGTAGGCGGTGATGAGTTTGCTCTAATATTAAAACAAGTAAAAGATCCTAAGCTGCTAACTCTGGCTGCCAATAAGGTGTTGCGCACGTTGTCTTACCCCTATGTTTTCGATGGTGAGATGGTTCGCTTAGAAGCGGTAATCGGAATTGCCATTTCATCTAAAGAAAATGCTATAGAAAAAGTTGAGCAAGGAGAGCTTGATATTAAGCATGCTGCGGCGTTGCTAAGCGATGCAGAAGCCAATCAAGCCACTGCAAAAGCCCAGAATAAACGTTTCTTGCAGTACAGGTCTAACGATGCACGCATTCAACATGATTGGCAATTTGAAAGCATGTTACATCAAGCCGTATCCAGCAATAGTTTAAGTTTATATTATCAGCCCAAAGTGCATATGCAGACTCAGCTACCCAGTCAGGCAGAAGCGCTTTCACGCTGGCGTCATCCCGACTTGGGCATTATCAGTCCGGTACAGTTTATACCTGTGCTGGAAAAAACGGGTGGTATTGCCGATATGACAAAGTGGGTAATTCATACTGCTTTACGTGAAGTTTGCAGTTGGCCTAACTACGGGGCGGATTCGCTTTATTCTGTATCGATAAATGTTTCTGCCTCCGTATTAGAAGATGCAGAATTTCCTGAAGTGGTGAAATCGGCGTTAAACATTTGGGGCGTAAATCCCCAGTCGTTGATTTTAGAAATTACAGAGGGAGCATTAATACAAGAGCAAAACAGCAGTTATAAAAGTATTCATCGTTTAAAAGACCTTGGTTTGAAGATATCTATTGATGATTTTGGAACAGGATATAGTTGTCTGTCATATTTTAAAAGTTTGCCTGCTGATGAATTAAAAATAGATCAATCATTCATTACCAATTTATGTCAGGATAAAGACGATGAACATCTGGCGCGAGTGATAATCGATTTAGCCCATAAATTCAATATGAGTGTTGTAGCAGAAGGCGTGGAAGATGAAGAAACTTATATGCGCTTACAGGAGTTCGGCTGCGACTATGCGCAGGGGTTTTATATCTCTAAGCCGTTGCCTCAGGATGAGTACTGTGCTTGGTTAGACAGTTATGCTGGAATAGGGCCATTAAAAAAGTCTCACTAGAAATCAAATTGGATTCCCTGAGCTAAAGGTAGATCTTTGCCATAATTTATAGTGTTGGTCGCTCGCCGCATGTAATTTTTCCAGGCATCTGATCCCGATTCTCTGCCGCCCCCAGTTTCCTTTTCGCCTCCAAATGCACCACCGATTTCGGCACCCGAGGTGCCGATGTTGGCGTTGGCAATACCGCAATCTGATCCTGCTGCGGATAAAAATAGTTCAACTTCTTGCATGTTGTCACTAAAAATGGCGGAGGATAAGCCCTGGCTAACTTGGTTGTGTAAATCAATAGCCTGTTCTAATTTATCGTATTCCAGAATGTAAAGAATGGGGGCAAAGGTTTCTTCCTCAACAATGCTGGTTTGTGCAGGCATATCCACAATAACGGGGCGCACATATACACCGTTTTTAGGTAGATTGTTTTGAATTCTTTCTCCGCCAAAAAGTATTTTTCCACCTTGTTGTTTTGCTGCCTGCAGGGCATTTTTCATAGCCGTCCAAGCTTTTTCACTTATCAAAGGCCCAAGCGTATTTTCCTCTTCGCGAGGATCACCAATGGACAAGCTTTGGTAGGCGTTAATCAATCCATTCACCACCTGTTGTTTTACCGATGAATGTGCAATCAGGCGGCGTAGGCTTGTGCAGCGCTGTCCGGTGGTTCCCACAGCAGAGAATACAATGGCGCGCAATGCTAAGGATAGATTAGCGTTTGGCGTAACAATCATGGCATTGTTTCCCCCAAGCTCCAGTAGACTTCGGCCTAATCGTTTTGCCACCACTTGTGCTACGGCACGTCCCATTGGAATTGACCCTGTGGCTGATACCAAAGGAAAGCGAGGATCTGCACTTAAGTGTTCTCCTATTTCTTTTTTTCCTAAAATAACAGCGCTAAGATCAAGTGGGCAATTCTCTAGTTGTTGTTGTGCTTGGGCCAATAGCTGTTGCATGGCGAGTGCACATTGTGGTGTTTGTTCTGATGGTTTCCATGCCAAGGTGTTACCGCATACAAGCGCTAATGTGGCATTCCAAGCCCATACCGCCATGGGAAAATTAAAGGCAGAAATAATTAGTATTGGGCCTAATGGATGCCACTGTTCCATCATTCTGTGATTTGGACGTTCGCTCGCAATGGTTAGGCCGTGCAACTGCCGTGAAAGTCCCACGGCAAAATCACAAATATCAATAACCTCCTGAACCTCCCCCAAGGACTCTTGACGAGTCTTTCCTGCTTCCCAGGTAATGAGTTCCGCCAGTTGAGTTTTGTGTTCTCTCACGAGGTTCCCAAATTGGCGTACTAACTCACCACGCTTAGGGGCGGGCCAAAGGCGCCATTTTTGGAAAGAACCATAAATTCGGGCCACAAGTGAATCACATAATTGTGGCGATGCCTGCTCACAGTTGGAGCTTACGGAGCCATCAATGGGTGAGTATGCCGTTAAAATGGAGTGACTATTGTTGACACATTCTTTTCCGATAAGCGCTGCAGGAAATTGTCCATTGGTTTGTAGCTGCGATAGATTTAGCATAGAGCGTCACTCCCCAGCGGGCTTTTCGGGTTTATAGTAAGCCCCAAACGGATTTTGTAA
>JBFKSL010000029.1:0-15383 GCA_041626995.1 Ketobacter sp.
AAATGCCACCAATGGCCAAGCCTTCCAACAGGGCATAAATAGGCGCAGTTACCGGTGCCCAGGTTTTCTTGAATATGGTGATTAACGCCACAATAAAACCACCAATAATGCCGCCCCACATATAAGGCACCACGCTGCTTGGGTCGCCACTTTCGAAAAAGGTTCCCCAGGTGAAAACCGATGTGATCATCAGCAACGCTAACATGATGGCAGTTTTATTAACCGTGCCACCCAGCGTCATTGGCTCGCCGCTACGAGCTACGTCGGTAAAGGTTTTGTCACTTAATGATGGGTTGCCTGATCGCATGGTTAACTCCTGTTTAACTGCATAGGTAAATTATCCGCGTAAGGGAACGCCGGATAAATAGGGATGTACAAAGATTAAAACAACAAACACCGTTACGCCAATGGCTACGGTTACCACATCCTGGGGCAGGGTAGCGGGTTTGGGTTTAATCCATTGCTGATCGCGCTTGTTAATGTAGATGACTTCAATAATGGCCCAGAGCATCATGTTACCGAATAGCAGAATCGAGCGGCTGTCGCCGTTGGTTAAAAGGTGGGCGATCGACCACAGAATCACAGCACACATCTGCGGATGTCGTACAAACTGACGAAGACGGGTAGGGGCTTTAGATGCGATGAATAATATGGTTGCAATTAGCATCAGTGCTAAAGCAATAATGCGGAAGAAACCTGGCAACTGGTAAAGAAAGGTAGGTGTTGCTGCTTTCCAGCCGCTAACAATGAGGTAAAGCGCCAGTATCAGCAATAGAGAAAACAGCCCTTGGTAGGGCATATTGCCTAGTCTGTCTTTGAACTGTTGCCTGGCAATAGGTGCTAGCGCAGGAAAGGTATGTACGCAGATCCATAGCAGAATGCCGATTGTGAGTATCATCATGATAGTTTGCCCCTCTCTTTGAGTTCGAATATATCATGATCCCGTATCTAGTACATGACTTAGTACATGCCAGCAAAGGTGTAATCCGGTTGTTCTGGTGAAATGAACTTTCCGTATAGATACACATTGCCTGCGGAATCACTGGCGAAATTTTTCACCAAATAGCCAGAGGAAATTACGTTGTGTATTCCGATGATGGGGGAAGTTTCTACCTGTGGTGCTTTCAAAAAGAAAGACTTTTGAACCACGCCTTGAGCATTGAGGTGAACATAGCGGCTGGTGGTTTTGCGAATAAAATTTGCGCCTACGGAGGTAATGGTGTTGTGCTGGAAAGCCAGCTTGATGCCCGATGGCTGAATTTGGATGTCAGGGTTGCCTTCGAAGGCAGATGCTGCCAGCTTGTAATCCCATTGGTCAATTTCGGATAAGCTTATGGCGCGAATGTGGGTGCCGATGGAAAAGCCGGCATGGGCCAGGCTGGCAAGATAATGGTAGTAAATGTTGCCATCGCCATCTTGGCCAGTGAGTTTTAACTCGAAGGTGCCAAAACCACCACTTGAACCACGATGAGTAACGGTGCCGGAGGTTTTGTCGAAGATCAGTAACTCCAGGGTTTCGGAGTTGTCGTGGTATTGTGATCCTACTACATAGTGATCATTAACCAGTATTTTACTGACATTCAGCATTTCGCTGGGAAGAGGTTGTTGATCGACTAATGTGCCTGTAATCAGGTCCACCTGATTTAATTGACTATTTATCGAATCAAAGCTGTAGAACTGGTAGTGGTTGCTGATGGTATAGGGTGCCAGGGTGTACTCTTCATTTAATTCACCCAGCAGTGTGTACTCATCCAACCAATAATAGAATTGATCTTGATCGCTCCAGGTAAGGGTTATTTCTCCGCCAAGCTGTTGTGTTCGAAAGTTTGATAGCTCGGTTCCAGCGTAAAGGGTCTCATCACTAATTACGAGCAGGCTGTTGTCTAATTCAATGCGCCATAGACTATTGTTTTGCACTCCAAACAATAAGAAGCCTGGTCCGTTAGAATAGGCTCGATATAATCCTGTGCGTGGCAGCTCAACGGTGCCTAGGTCGGTGCCATCGGCTGTACGAGCCCGCAAGCCCTGATAGGTGGAAATGATATGCGTTCCGTCGTCCGCTGCCACCACCCGAGAAGACGTGTATTCAGTTGGGTACTCCCATTTTAGATCAACCGCATTACTGCAGCCGCTGATGAAGAATGTGATGGTTAAAATGGTGATGATGGTTCTAAGTCTAGTTGGCATGGCTACCCCCTCCTTGGCGCGAGTATGCAAAATAAGATATTGCACCAAATATTTCTTGGATAATGCGGCCAATAACAAGTTTGAGGTTATTGTGCTGAGGCCAAGCTGGTTAGAACCAAGGTGACCAACATGGATTGTTGGGTTACGCCCATTTTTACAAACATAGAACGCAAGTGCGCTCGCACGGTATTCTTTTTAATATCCAGTTCCGTTGCCACTTCATCGGTGGTGTGGCCTTCCGCTAATAAAATGGCAATGGTGGCTTCCGACATGGTGAGTTGGTACAAATCCATCAGCGTGCGAACGGATATCTCCAGGTTTTTTTCTGGATCTTGAATGAGTAGTGTGATGTAGGGCGTGACATCAGATTCATCATGAATCGTCACCGGCATGGGTTTGATCATCAGTTGATAAGCGGGTTTGCCATTGTCGCGGGGAATGGATAACGCATTTACTTGAGGGCGACCGTTGCCTCGAATGGCTTCAATGGTTTGTTGAATATACTGATTGAAGCTTTCATTGATCGAGCTGTTGTTAATTTTGATTTTGTTTTGTGTTTGATGAAAGCCGTCGCTGACTTTTAGTAGCTGATCGGCCCGTGAGTTGGATTGCAATATATTGCCGTGCTTGTCCAAAGTGAAAATGCCAATGGAGCGTCGTGAAATGGAATCGGCGTAAATTTGTCGTTCAGAATCCAGTTGTCGTAATTGAATACCAAGAGCAACGGACTGTTCCAAATGGGGTATCAGTAAACGGAAAAATGCTTTTTCTTCTTCGCTAAAATCCCCTTGGGATTTTTCGCGGGTAAAGCGAATGGATATACGGGATTCTTTTTCATATAGCCAGTCGATACCGGCGATGTAGTAAATGTTGAAGGGCTTTAAGAACAGTTCGTAGTATTCACTTTCTAATAGCTGTGCTCTGGGTGTGTGTTCGTCCAGAGTGATCACTTCTTTTAACGGTAAGTTTACCAGCGGGTCTTGTGCGTAGAGACTGGTGTAGCTGCCTTCTTCCGTACCAAAAGCCGCCACGTCGGAGTCGTCGCCGCTGGTATAAATCAAGCCCTGATCTGTAGCGCTAGGCGGGCGCACAATCATCGTGGCATGTTGCAGATTCAGTAGTTGCTTCAGCTGAGTAAGAAACTGCTTATTATTAGCTTGGGATGAGGTGGCAGATCCATACAAGGCGCACAGTAAATCAGATAAAGCTGTGTTGTCGATATTCAAAGCCATGGGAGATGTTCATCTTTATTATAGTTTTCAGATGGTAACCCATTTCATGAAAAAGCCCAATCCGTTCAGAGCGACAGGGTTGTTTTATATCAAAAATCAATCAGATAGGAAGGGGCACCAACCGTTAGGCTGGTGCCGAGAGATATTAGGATTTGGCTTTTGCCATTTCCATGGCCACGCTTTCGATTAAATCTTCTTGACCGCCTACCGCTTTACGATGCGCCATTTCCATCAATATGTCTTGTGAGGGCACGCCGTATTTGGCACTGGCGCGTTTGGCAAATAGTAAGAAGGAAGAATAAACTCCAGCATAACCCAGGGTGAGTGAATCGCGGTCTACGCGCACGATGTGATCCATAAGTGGAACGATTTTTTCTTCCGCCACGGCCATGAGTTTGAAGATGTCGACCCCGGTATCGGCTTCCATGCGATCCAAAACAGCAGCGAAAATTTCCAATGGTGTGTTACCGGCACCGGCACCCAAACCTGCGGCAGAACCGTCGATTCGGTTCGCACCAGCCTCTACGGCAACCATGGAATTGGCCACGCCTAATGCCAGGTTGTGATGGCCATGGAAGCCTAATTCTGTTTCAGGCTTGAGTTTGGTTCGCAGCAGGCTAATGCGTGCCTGTACGTCGTCTGGCAGCATGTAGCCAGCGGAATCTGTGCAGTAAATACAATTGGCACCATAGCTTTCCATCAACAAGGCTTGTTCCAACAGCGCTTCTGGGCTGATCATGTGAGCCATCATTAAAAAGCCCACTGTGTCCAGCCCCATTTCTGCGGCTAAGCCGATGTGTTGTTCAGAAACATCAGCTTCAGTGCAATGGGTTGCCACACGGATGGTATTTACGCCCAGATCGGCAGCCATTTTTAAATGGTCAACGGTGCCGATGCCGGGTAACAGCAGCGCCGATACTTTGGCGTTTTTTAGCTTAGGGATGACCGCGTCTAAGTAGGCTTCGTCACTGGCCGCTGGAAAACCATAGTTAACAGAAGAGCCACCCAAACCATCACCATGGGTAACTTCAATTAAAGGCACACCGGCTTCGTCTAATGCACAGGCGATATCAATCATTTCATCAACGCTGATCTGATGGCGTTTGGGGTGCATGCCATCGCGCAAGCACATATCATGAAGTGTGATCTTTCTGCCTTTAAAATTCATGATAGTTCTCCTTTTGACATGGCTTCGGCATACATTTCAGCGGTGCGCAGTGCGGCGGCAGTCATAATGTCCAGGTTGCCAGAATATTTTGGTAAGAAGTCGCCCAGGCCTTCCACTTCCAGATAAATTGAAACGCGTTTGCCGTCAAAGACCGGGTCTGCTGTTAAGGTGTAACCGGGAACGTATTTTTGTACTTCTGCCACCATGTCGCGAATGGATTGTGTGATCTTATCTTGATCGGGTTCATCAACGGTTAGGCAATGCACGGTATCACGCATAATTAATGGGGGCTCAGCAGGGTTAATGATGATAATGGCTTTACCTTGCTTGGCACCGCCGATTTTTTCGATGGCTCCTGCGGTGGTGCGGGTGAATTCGTCGATGTTTTTACGGGTGCCGGGGCCAACGGATTTGGAGGAAACGGTGGCAACAATTTCTCCATATTCTACAGCCTGTACACGGCTGACCGCTGCAACCATGGGTATGGTGGCTTGGCCGCCGCAAGTGACCATGTTGACGTTGTCTTTACGGCCTTCTTTGAGTAGGTCGTTGAGGTTTACCGGCGGAATGCAATAAGGGCCGATCGCCGCGGGGGTGAGGTCAATCATGATGGCGCCTTTTTCGTTTACTTTGCGGGAGTTTTCCGCGTGCACATAGGCAGAAGTGGCATCGAAGCAGATTTGGATGTTGTCTTCTTCGATAGATTCAATTAAACCATCTACGCCGTTCACGGAGACTTTCATGCCAAAATCTCGGGCGCGTTTGATACCTTCAGATTCTTCGATGCCGACCATCCACACGGGTTCGATCCAGTCGCTGCGCATGGCCTTCATGAGCAGGTCGGTGCCGATGTTACCTGGGCCTATGATGGCAGCCCTGAGTTTTTGTGACATGATGTTGTTCCTTTATGGTACCTAATTTTTGAATTGTGTTTACACAAACTTAATGGTGGCGCTGCCGACGCCAGATAATTCCATATGCATTTCATCGCCAGGAACAACAGGTTCCAATGGAACCAATGATCCCGACAAAATCACTTCCCCTGCTTTAAATGGAATACCGAATTCTCCTAAGGTATTCGCTAGCCAGGCTACGGCGGTGAGTGGGTCACCTTGCACGGCAGCGCCTTTACCGCTGCTAATCTGCTCACCGTTTTTGTAAACGGTAACTTCAAGATCGGGTAGGCTGAGTTTTTTCGGGTCGACCTTGCTATCACCAATGACGTAAACGCCACAGGAAGCGTTATCGGCAATGGTATCTTGTATTTTTATTTTCCAATCATGAATTCGAGAATCGACAATTTCAAAACACGGCATTACGCATTCGGTAGCGTCTAGCACATCCTGCTCTGTCACACCTGGGCCTTGTAAATCTTTCTTTAACAGAAAGGCGATTTCCGCTTCGGCCCTGGGTTGAATTAAATTGCCAGCGATTGCACATTCGCCTTTGTTTTTCACTTCCATGGCACTGGTTAGGAACCCAAAGTCAGGTTGAAACACACCTAGCATTTCTTGAACTGCGGCCGAAGTTACGCCAATTTTTTTGCCAACTACTTTTTCGCCGGTAGCGTTTAAGCGTGCATGCAACATCGCTTGAGAGATGTGATAGGCGTCTTCAATAGTGATATTTTCGTAGCGTTCAGTTAATGGGGAGAGAGTTTTTTCTGTCTTGAGCGCTTCGTATAGTTCTTTGCCTAGTTGTTGGCGTTGTTCTGATGTTAAGCTCATTATAATTCTCGATAATTTTAGTTAGTTCTACTCCCAGCTGCCCTGCGGAGTGCGAAATCTAGTTCACGCCCCCAAAAACTCAACACACCGTTTATTAAATAACTCTGCATATTCAATCATTGCCCAATGCCCACAACGACTTAATGTAATCATCAGCGCATCCTCACAATGGGTCACGATGGTTTCAGCGCCTGAAAGGGGGCAAAACTTATCCTGCGCTCCCCAAAACCCCAACACTGGGCATTTAATCTCGCCCAGTCGCTCTGTTAAATTGGGAATTACCATGCGCTGAAACACGCTGGCGTTCTGCGTTTTCAATATACGAAAGCGTTCTTCAACCAATTCATCAGTAATAAACCCGGGGTTGTAAACAATCAGCTTCAACACTTCTCTCAAGTATTCAGGTGTAAACTCAGGTGAACCCAAAGGTACCTTCGTCATAGCCTGAATGCCTTCCATTTTTTGGAAGTAAGTGATTTGATCTTCCAAGCCACCGCATCCCATCAGGATCAATTGGCTCACGCGCTCGGGCTGGGCTAGTGCTATGCCCAAACTTACCGCACCACCTAAGGAATTCCCCACCAAGGCAAATTGTGCAATATCCAGTTGATCGGCAAGACCTAAAATCGATTCCACAAAAAAATCTAACGTATAATCCGTATCAGGCTTATCACTATCACCAAAACCCGGCAAATCAGGCACAAAAACCTGAAAACCCTGCTCGGCAAAATAGGGGGCGTTGTAACAAAAGTTCAACCAGCCGCTAGCACCAGGGCCGCTACCTTGCAAAAAAATTACGGGTTTACCATTTTTCGGGCCAAGGGTGCAGTAATGTAGGTTTATTCCGCTGTTTAAGGGTAGTGTATGGCTATTAGGTTTGGCTGGTGGCTGCATGATGTTTTCCGATTTGGTTATGGCCGTTTAACTGACAACAGCTGGGTTATAGGGGATGGGCCCACCCAGTTGTTCTCGGTGGGAGTGAGGTTGTGAACCGTCGATATCTTTCACACCCAGTTGCTCACCTAACTCAGCTCCAATAAATGCTTGCCCAGTTTTTTCCATAACATTTTTGTCACGGAATAAGGCATCTATCACCAAGCCTGTAAATTGGGGGGATTCAGCCATCTGGAAAAAGGCTGCGTATTTTTCCGGTTCTGCTGCCATTACGGCATCCAGGCGTTCTGTTTTAAGTACGCCCATCCAAATAGACGTGCAGGCTACATTAAAATCTTTTAAATCCTGAGCCATATCCCAAATCATTTTATCGCTACCGGCTTTTTGCGCGCCATAAGCGGGGCCATGCATATAACAGGCTGCGCCGGGGGAGCTGGTGTTAACGATTAAACCAGATTTTTGTTGCGCCATGATTTTTGCAGCATGGTAACCGGCTATATAGCTGGAGCGTAAACCCACATTAATAATTTCCTCCAAGTCGTTGGATTTTTCCCAGAACGGACCAGGAACCACCAGATCGTCGTGCAGATAGGTGGCATTGTTCACTAGAATATCCAGTTGGCCCTGCTCTTTTTTGATTTTTTCAAACAGAGCCTTAACTTGGGCGTCGTCGCTATGATCACATACTACCGGTATGCCTACGCCACCCTGCTTTGTGATTTCTTCTGCGGTGGAAAATACCGTTCCAGGCAAGGCTGCATCGCCTTCTTTTTGAGTTCGTCCAGTGACATAAACGATGTCACCCAGTTTCCCGAAAGCCAAAGCGATACCTTTGCCTGCACCGCGGCTGGCTCCGGTAACTAAAACAACGCGGGGTGACAAGTTCATAGTGCAGCCTTTATAGAAAAGTATCTGTACTATCTAAGCCAAGTTGTACGCCACCCCAGTTTTTACCAAACTGATAGGGGTTGTTGGCAACGTGGTTTCGGCCAGCCAAGATATCTAAAGCAAAACGTTGCAGGGGGCTATCCAAAAAGATGCCACGACCACCTACATTTTTTTGCATTTCTAGTACTTCCGCCAGGCAAGCGTCGGGCACAGCTGCGGCTTCATAACGATATTGAATACGTTTGTTCATGTCAGTGCTTTTACCGGCTTCCGCGTCTTCCATCAATTCGTCGAAGATGTTGAAAATGCGCAGTTTTAGCTGGTCAACCAGTGCTTGGGCACGGGACACCGCCATTTGTGCATGGGGATCTTCTGCTGTTTTCGAGCCGGTATTGGTGCCCACGCGTTTGGATGCAATAGCGCGATAGGCGTTAATCGCTCCCTGAGTTGCACCGATGGTAGAGCCAGAAACTGCTCGCGGGAACAACTGACCAAAAGGAATTTTAAATAATGGAATCTCTTTGGAGTCGATGCCTGGGTTGGTTCCGTTAAAACCATCCAGCGAGCTGTGAGTGCGGTAGTCAGGAACGAAGGCGTCTTTTACGACGACATCGTTAGAGCCTGTTCCTTGCAAGCCAAATACGTTCCAGGTGTCCACAACTTCAAAGTCACTACGGGGCACTAGAAAAGTTCGGTAATCAGGGTTTGGATTGTCAGCAGTGGGAGGGACGACGCCGCCTAAGAACACCCAATCGCAATGATCAATTCCACTGGAGAATGCCCAGCGGCCACTGAATTTAAAGCCGCCATCAACTGGCTCAACCTTGCCCACGGGCATATAAGAAGAGGCAATCAAAACACTGGTATCATCTTTCCAGACATCTTCTTGTGCTTTCAAATCGAATAAAGCAATTTGCCAATTGTGCACAGCAATAACACCATAAATCCAAGCCGTGGACATACAACCTTCAGCCAGTGTCATTTGAATTTCAAAAAACACATTGGGATGCATTTCATAACCGCCCCAGCGTTTGGGTTGCAATACACGGAATAGGCCAGCCTCTTGCATCTTGGCAACGGTTTCTTTGGGTACGACACGTTCGTCCTGTGTTTGCTTTGCTGTTTCCGTCAAGTACGGAACCAAGTCACGTGCCCGTTGAACAAGAATCTCTGGTGTTACATCTAAGCTAGTCTCTTGAGCTGTCATGGCTTTACTCTCTGAAATGAATTTTTAAGTTAATAATTTTTATTGTTTGTTAAACCGCCATGGGTATTTCCAGGTCAGCGTATTTGCCTGCGTGGAAAATTAACGGTGGCTGTTCCCGGTTTTCAAATTCATTGACGCGGCCCACAATAATGACGTGGTCACCACCATCGTAAGTGTTTTCAGTGGTGCACTGGAAAACGGCACTGTATTCACTTAATACTGGAATACCACCCAAGCCTTGACAGTGTTCAATGCCGTTGAAACGGTCATCGCAATTCGATGCAAATTGATTCGAAATGTCTTTTTGATTGGCGTTTAACACATGGATGGCAAAATGTTTGGCTTCCATAAATTGTTGAAACGAACTGGAGGAGCGAGCCACGCTCCATAAAACCAACATAGGATCGAGAGAAACGGAACTAAAGCTATTCGCAGTCATGCCAACTTTATTGCCATTGTTATCCAAAGTGGTCACAACGGTAACGCCTGTTGCAAATTGGCCGAGGGCGCTGCGAAATGCTTTCGAATCAACTTGGGTCATGGCAATACTCTCTTTTATTCAGGGTGCTCTACACTATGAAACTATCTTGTCAGAGCACCATTCGCCTTTCATACCTCAAACGGCCTATTACATGCCCACGCTAAAGTCGTGGCCCCAAAAACTGTTTACTGTGCTTTGGAAAGGGGAGTATTTGTCCCAGTCTTCAACCGTTCGGCCTTCTGCGCCGAACTCCAACATAAAGCCGGATGGTGTGGCCATATAGAAACTCACCATATGGTCGTTGGCGTGTCGGCCCAGCGTGCCGGTAAGTTTCACGCCATTGGCTTTCATGCGATCCATGGCTCGGCCCACTTCGTCTACGCAATCCGCTTCCACCATTACATGCACACAACCGGCAGGCATGGGGGACTCAAAAATTGCGAGGCTATGGTGACGCTCGTTGCAGTGCAAAAAGTGCAGGCGCTTTTCTGGTTCTGCTGGGTCGGGAGTAAATCTGACTTTCATCAAATCAGACATGCCAAATCCCATTACTTCGTTATAGAACTTTTGGCATGCATCAAAATTTGGTGTGGGCATGACCACATGGCCAAAGCCTTGGTCACCTGTGACGAAACGTTTAATGCCTACCGGAGAGGCGAATGCAGCGAAGTCGGAAACCGCGCCCCAAAATATCTCATGGCGATTGCCGTCGGGATCAGAGAAGCTAGCCAAGTCTTGCACGCGGCGTTGCGCAATTAACTCTTCATTGCCGCGCTCGTAGTTAATACCATGCTTTTCCAATGTTTGAAGTGCTTCTGCGAACTTTTCTGGCCCCGCAATTTCCCAGCCGCTGAAGGCGTAGGAGTCCATTTCGGATTTGTTTACTACGATGCGCCAGGGACGATCATCCATCTTTAGGTAAACGCTTTCTTCATCCTGTGCGTTGAGCTGGGCCGATGTGTCCATCATGCCTAATACTTTGGTTCCGTAAGCTGCCCATTTTTGTGGGTCGGTGCAGTTCACTCCAATGTATCCGAGGCTGTGAATTTTCATGTTATGGCGTCCTGTTTGTTTTTATGGTGTGTTATTTGATTTATGAGCCTATGCATCAATAAGCTTCTTTAATTCTGTTTTTAATACTTTGCCAGAAGCGTTCAACGGCAAAGCATCCATTATCTTAACTTTACGCGGTACTTTATAATTTGCCATGTGTTCGCGGCACCATGCGATGAATTCCTGTTCAGAAAAATTGGCACCGGGTTTTAACACCAAAAAAGCCATGGCCACTTCACCCATGCGATCATCGGGTGCGCCAATAATTGCGCTCATTAAAATCTGACCATGGGTTGCGATGGTTTTCTCAATTTCAGCGGGATAACAATTAAAACCACCAGTAATAAACATATCTTTCAGTCGGTCGGTAATTTTTAGGTTGCCTTGTTCGTCCATCACGCCAATGTCACCGGTGTGCAGCCAGGCATCGCTATCAATTGCTTCTTTAGTGGCTTGTTCGTTTTCAAAATACCCTTGCATAACATTAAAGCCGCGAAAAACTATTTCACCTGGTTCACCACGAGGTACTTCTTGGTTGTTGCTATCCACGCAGCGTAATTCCACATCAGGAATAGCCCGCCCAGAAGTGGTGGCGATAATTTCTGCGCTGTCGCCTTGGCGACAGGCGGTGACTAAACCGCAACTTTCTGTGAGTCCGTAGGCCGTGATCACTGTTTCAAAACCCAGCTTGGATTTCATCTGTTCGATCATTTCCACAGGAATAATGGCAGCACCTGTTGTGGCGCGTTTTAGACTGGAAAGATCATAGCTATCCAGATCTTGGTGAGCCAAAATGGATTGGAATAGGGTAGGTGGCCCTGGCAATACGCTAATGTTTTCTTGTTCGATACGCTTTAATATTTCATCGGTGTTGAATACCGCATGGGGCAATAGGGTTACACCTTTAATCAGGCAGGCCAAAATCCCTGCCTTATATCCGAAGCTATGGAAAAATGGGTTAATTACCAAGTAGCGGTCACCGGATTCCAGCTCCACAATTTCACTGAAATGGGTAAAGGCGCGAAGATTCTGCTCGTGGCTGGTCATCACGCCTTTTGGATTTCCGGTTGTACCGGATGTAAAAAGAATATCGGAGGTATCAAACTCTTGAATTTTCTGCATGCGCTGACGCACGAGTTCGGACTCAATGTGTTTTCCGCGCTGTAAAAAAGTTTCCCAGTTGGTCTGTGTTGTGGCCGGTTGACGGAATACCACAATTTCCTGTAAATCCGGAAGTTTTTCACCTGCGAGTTGCTGGGGATAATTCACTTGCAAAAACTCACCAATAGAAAACAGAAGCTTGCTGCGGCTAGCTCTTAAAATATATGCTGCTTCGTTGCCTTTGTAGCGTGTGTTGAGTGTCACCAGCACAGCGCCAGCGCACTGAATGCCTAAGGCCGCTATTACCCACTCGGAAATATTGGGTGCCCATATAGCTACTCGGTCACCTTTTTCAATTCCACTTTTTATCAACGAAGCAGCCACTTGCTTGGCCAGAACCGCAAATTCGTTAAAACTTATTGCCCGGTTTTCTTCCTCTAAAAAGGCTGTGTCGCCATAGGTTTCCGCCGCGCGCTCAATCAGTTGCGGGGTGGTGGTAATGTTGTCGGGAAGGCTTAATTGGTTGGCAGCGGGCATGGTGTTCCTCGTGTTGTTTAGGCGTAAAATTTAAGCTACGTAAGCGCCTAAACCTATTGGTTTTCTACCCTGAAAAAAGTATCTAAAACCCCTTCTAGTGTCCTAGTCCACTTGGACGATTTTACCCACAAGCAAAATTCTCATAATGATCCTGCCTAATCATTTATAGGTTTTAGAACCGAAATTACAGTCTTCTTCTGATTTGAAAAGGTTGTTCTTTCAGTTCTACAACCTACTGATAAATAAAACAAAAGAGAGTTTGTGTTGATGAATAAGATGCTGTCTGCGCAGGAAGCGGTTGCTCAGATCAAAAGCGGTATGACCGTAGGCATCGGGGGCTGGGGTCCGCGTCGCAAGCCCATGGCGCTGGTGCGAGAGTTGTTGCGATCTGATGTGAAAGATTTGACCGTGGTTTCCTATGGTGGAGCCGATGTGGGAATGCTGTGTGCAGCCGGCAAAGTGAAAAAGGTGGTCTTTGCTTTCGTGTCCTTGGATTTTATTCCACTGGAACCTTATTTTCGTCAAGCTCGCCAGAATGGTGATATCGAAGTGATGGAAGTGGATGAGGGCATGATGCTGCTGGGTCTGCGTGCTGCAGCTTGGAATGTGCCGTTTATTCCCACCGCCATTGGTTTGGGTACTGACATTATTAAGAACTGCCCGGACTTGAAAGTAATTGATAGCCCCTATGATGATAAAGAATGGGTTGCTATGCCGGCGCTGAAATTAGATGTGTCTTTGATTCATGTGGATCGTGCCGATGCCCGTGGTGTTTGCCAAATTAAAGGTCCTGATCATTATATGGATGATTGGTTTGCCCGTGCCGCTAAAAACACCATTGTTAGTTGTGATGAGTTGGTGGATACAGAATTTTTTCATCTGGGGGATGAAGCGCGTTACGTACATTGGGAGCGTGCTCAAACCAATGCAGTGGTTCATGTTCCTGCTGGTGCGCATCCTACCTCTTGCAGTCCTGCCTACGGCTTTGATGTTAAGCATTTTAAAGAGTACAACGCTTCTGCTAAAGACGGAGGCTTTCAGGCCTATTTTGAAAAATTCATCAAAGATAAAACAGAGCAGGAATATCAGCAGGCCGTTGGTGGTATCGACGCAATCAAAGCCCTGCCTTTACCTGTTTATTAAGCCAGACTGCTGAAAGGAAAAATAGTATGACAACTCCAGCAAAAGATTACAGCCTGGCTGAACTGATGATCGTAGCAGCCAGTGAAGCATTCCGTAATGATGGCGAAGTGCTTGCCACGGGCATTGGTTTATTGCCACGCCTGGCTGCTAGCTTGGCCATGAAAACCTTTAACCCCGATATGATGATGACGGATTCTGAGGCTTATATGCTGTCAGATCCTAATCCTGTAAGTGGCCGTTCATCCCATGAAGGGCAAAAACAAGAAACCTGGATGGGCTTTTCGCGCATATTCGATAACGTATGGAGTGGAAAACGCCACGCCATGGTAGGGCCCACACAAATTGATCGCTATGGACAAAGCAATATTTCTGCTTTAGGCGGTTCTTATCAGCAACCTAAGGTCCAAATGTTGGGTGCACGAGGCTTCCCTGGTAACTCCATTAGCCACGCTAATTCCTTTTTCGTGCCTTCACACAGTACACGGGTATTTGTTGAAAATGAGTGCGACATGGTGTGTTCCATTGGCTACAACCCGCAGCGTTTGCCAAAAGGTTATACGTTGGACGAAATCGATATTCGAATGGTGATTACTGATCTTTGTGTGATGGATTGGAATGGGCCTAACCATATGTTGCAATTATTAAGTGTGCATCCGGGCATCAGTGTGGAGCAGGTTCTGGAAAATACGGGTTTTGAGATTCATGTTGCCGAAAACATTCCCGTAACTGCTGTACCAACGTTAGAACAATTGGATGTAATTGCGAAATTGGATCCAGATAACTGGCGCTCCAAGCAATTAAAAGATAACCCGCCCGGAGATCGTTCTTAGCAATAGAGTTCGAATTCTCCTTACAATTTATTCTCAGCGGTGACGACATGAGTGAAGAAACTAACGCGGCAGCTGAACCCAAACAAAAACTTCCAGCGTTGGAAGGATGGTTCACTATGGATGAGGAAAAGCCTCATCTACTCGGTAATCAATGTGGCGGGTGCGGTACCTATTATTTCCCCAAAGCAAAAAACTTCTGCAAAAATCCAGGCTGCGATAGTGAAGAATTTAAAGAAATTCAGTTAAGCCGAACGGGTAAAGTTTGGTCATTCACCAACGCCAGCTATCAGCCACCCGCACCGTTTGTTTCCCCAGATCCATTTGTGCCGTTCACCATTGCAGCAGTGGAGTTGGAAAAAGAAAAAATGATTGTTCTGGGGCAGGTTGTTGCTGGTGTAAATCCTTCTGATTTGAAAGCCGGAATGGAAATGGAACTCGTTCTGGATACTTTGTTTGCGGATGATAATTCTGAACATATCACTTGGAAGTGGAAACCGGTTAACGCCTAAGAGAGTAATTGAATATGTCGAATGAAATTGCCATCTTGGGTGTAGGTATGCATCCATGGGGAAAATGGGGAAAAAACTTTGTTGAGTATGGCGTAAAAGCTGCGCGAGATGCCATTAGCGATTCGGGAGTGCATTGGAAAGACATTCAGTTTGTTTCCGGTGCTGCCACTATGCGATGTGGTTATCCCGGCTATGTGGCCGGTGCTACTTTTGCTCAAGCTTTAGGTTGGCAGGGAGCAGAAGTGAATACCAGTTATGCTGCCTGTGCGTCTGGTTCACAAGCATTAGCCGCTGCACGGGCAAAAATTCTATCCGGTGCATGCGATGTGGCCATAGTTGTTGGTGCAGACACGACCCCAAAAGGTTTTTTGGCACCGCAGAAGGGCGAACGTCCTGATGACCCGGATTGGGTGCGCTTTCGATTGG